>CAXNND010000096.1:0-6687 GCA_964203105.1 Desulfamplus sp. | reverse complement strand
ACCAGATCCCGTGATCTTTCTGTTGAAATAACCCTAACAGCAGCACCCATCTCTATATTAACAAAAGTAGCCGCATTGATACCAAAGTCCTTAAACTTTAATGTCCGTTTGCCAAGCCTGCAACCTGTAACGCTCTCAATGGCATCTGTTGCACATCTGTCTATTTCGACATATACAATCAGCTTTTTACGATGCTGGTCTGATTTGGGATCGTCTATCCCTACAAGATGACATCCAAGCATTGCCATTCTGACACCGATAATCTGTCCTGCACATAGATGTCCATGTCGTTTAACAGACTCGGACAGTAATATATCAAAAGACCTCATAATCTTATTTCCTCCCACTTCAATATCTTCAAGATTTGCCATGCTGGCTTCGTCAGTTACATCGCATGAAATTGCAATGGCTTCATTACTCACACAATATCACATTAAACCACATTTTTAAGCGAAGGGCAAAAACTGCCATTCGGTTTTAAATTTTTAGACAAGCAGGATTGAAGGAGCACTGCAGCCTCCTGTTGATAAACAGAGACCTCCTGCTCAACCCCTTTTTTTACCTTTGTATATTCCTCAATCAGCTTATGGGCTAAAGGTGTGAGTGTTGCACCGCCTCCATGTCCGCCTCCACGATAAGCTCTGACAAGAGGCTCTCCTATATGCTTTTCCATGTCACACAGAGCACCACGCATCTTTCTGTAAGATACACCTATCTCTCTTGCAGCATCAATTATTGAACCATTCTGGTGGATTGCATTTAGCATGGAAAGTCTTCCATCTCCTATTATTGGATGTCCATCTATTTCAAACCACACCTTTAATCTGATGCTCCATTTAAAAAGATCATCATGTTTCAGACTATCTTTAGATTCTAAGCTACTATCAGATTCTAAGGCATTATATTTTTTTAAGCAATTTTCATTTTTCATATTCAATCTGTCCCATACCTAAGCTATCCAGTGCTCTTACTCTCACAAGAGCTTACATTGGTTGGCAATTTAATATTATATTACATGTAATATTAAATGACTGTCAATCTAAATTTTGCAACACATCTCAGAAAATTAGAATGATGAATGCAATATAAAATCAATTCTTGATATTTCATATATTCAATGGTATTAAAAATACTCCATGATAGCATATAATTGCATACAAAACTATATTAACAGGCGAATATAACCTTAAGGAGTAATACACGGTTGAAGGAAGCAAAGAACTTAACATTAACAGCTTATGACAAAATTAAACAAATGATGTTTAATTATGACATTGTCCCTGGTCAGAGATTAGTCTTTGTAGATCTCGCCAAACAGCTAAATGTCAGCAGAACGCCTGTAAACAATGCCTTGAGCATTCTTGCCAAGGAGGGTTTTCTTGATTTTGTCCCGAATCAGGGTTACTGGGTACGAAAACTTACGAAGCATGAAGCTGAATCTCTCTATGAGATAAGAGAGATTCTTGAAAGCGGAATTATCGGCAAAGCCATACGTAATATAACTGACGAAAAGATAATTAAATTTGATGAATGCAGGAGAAATTATGAAAACGCGGTAAAAGACCAGGTTTCAAGAAATTTATTTGTTCTTGATATGGAATTTCATGGCTGCATCATTGATTTTATTCAAAATAAATTTTTATCTGCTCAATACAGAGAGATTTGCCATAAAATATTTCTCCGTTTTCGCGTTGAGAAATTGCAGATTCAGCGGATCAACGATATTGTCAAGGAGCACAGGGAGCTGTTTGAAACCATCAAAATAAAAGATGTGGGAAGAACGCTGGAGTTGATTAAAAATCATAATAACAATGCAAGGCATCATCTTTTCAAGATAATTTTTGATGAGTGAACCAAAAGCATTACTGATACTGTGTATATAAAGTTTCAAGCTGTGGGAAAAAACAATGAAAACAGCGAAAACATAACCGGAATTGATACCAGAAGGGCAAGATAACTTGCAACAATGAACTGGTTGGTAATAGCGGCATTACCATTCATTCGTTCGGTAATAATTGGAATCGCAGTAATCGGAGGGACAGCACTTTGAAGAAAAATAATCAATGCTATTGGATATGTAGGATGGATAATTATAAGTAGTAATAAAAATACAAACGGGAAGAGAAAATTTTTAACAGCAACAAACTTGAGTATTTCCAGGGTCTCAAATTTGCCTTTCTGCTGGAAGTCAACAAAGATACTTCCACCAAGTATTATCATAATAAGGGGCAAAGCCATTGCACCAACCATGGATAGCCCTGAAATAAGAAAATCTGGAATCAGTCCATGCACCCCATAAAGTCTGATTATAAGGGCAGCCAGAGTCATAATAAGAACCGGATGGATAATTTTTTTCCATTCTATTTTATTACCAGATTGCTGCTTTATATTTTTTGTCAAATTTACACATTGAGGCTGCCCAGAGTTATCCCTAAAAAAAAATCTGTATGTGCTAAAAAAAAGGGCTGGATGGAATGATATAAACAAAAACAGAGTCACAAGATAGATAGAGTCTTTTCCAAACAGACCGCTGATAATAGCCAGCGGAAAGAAAATTCCATTTTGGTAAAAAAGGCTTACAGCAAATTCCCTGCGGGTTTGTGGCTTTGATATTAATGAAAAAAGAGATGTCATGGCAAGCAGTACAACGGTAAATAGTATCCACCATAGAGGCACTGTCCACCAGCTGGGAAATTTTTCCAACGTAAAATTTTGAACAATACTGACAAATATCAGGCTGGGCAGGGCAATCTCAAGAACAAGGGGGGAGAGAAATCCTAAAGCATTGCCAGGCATCATGCGTCTTGCAATAATGCAGAATCCAAGAAGCCCCAGACCAAGAAGCACACCTACAGATTGTAATATTGAAAAAAATACTGTCATGGTACCCGCCCCCTGATATGAATGATTTACATTTCTACTGTGCTGCTACAATTTTAATCTTCATCTCCGGCACATTCAAGGATATATTTTGCCATCTCAAGTTTATTTTTAGGAAGGTTTGCGGCATTATCAATAGCTGCCTGCAACTGCTCCTTCAGCGTGCCTGCTGACTTATCCCTGTTTTTCCATGATGTACCAAAAATGCGGCCTGCTTCAAACTCAATCTGTTTGGTTGTCATTCTTTTCATATATATCCATCCTTATTGTCTTCAAAATTTGGTTATGTATGTTCAAGATTGGATTTGTAAATTTAGATTTATTTCCAAAATTAATTAAAAGTTACCTTCCAGGTATTATTCTTGATTTATTTGCCATCTCCTTATGCTGATTCTGCATCTGCTGTACTCGTTTGACAAGATCCTCAAGTGCCTTTTCCATTGCAACCGGAAAAGCATCCATCGCCTCTTCGATAGTGGTTGCACCAAGAACAGCCCTCACCGGTATAGGTCCTTCAGGCGACATCATCTGGGTTTCGCCAAAATATCTTCTGGTTCTTGTGTCATCGTTGCTCCCATCAGGCTTAATCGGATGAAGAATTTTTATTGTGGCGATCTTGAAATCTGTAATTGACTCCTCACGATACAGATTGTTTTTATCAACTGTGAAATCATCATGTTTTATCTGGCTGTTCATTTGATACTTCCTCATTATTTTATGTGCTACAGTTTTATTTTATCTTGCGATTCTATAGATTCGGCTTCTATCAATCTTTCCTGTCTGTTGACGAGGAAATAGAGAAAATTTTTTACCGTACAGTTACAACAGTACATGGAGCTTCCAGGATCACAAACTGTGCTGTTGAGCCAAAAAAGAGTTTCCCAAGTTTTGATCTGTGTTTGATTCCTAAAATAATCTCATCAATATTGTGTTTTTCCGCATACTGAATCAGTGCTTCTCCGGCTGTCATAATGGTTACCATAACCTCTGATTTGCACTCAATTCCATCTGGTTTGAAAAATTCCTCAGTATGTTCTCGAAGCCTTTTTTCTGCATTTTCCTTTGCTCCCATAGGCATTTCGTTTTTTTCAGAAATGCAGAAGACAAGATCAACCGAAGCATTGAATGCTTTGGCATGTTTGGCTGCAAGTGCAAGTGCCCTTGTGTTCTCTTCACTGTTTGTACAGCAGACTAATATTTTCATAATTTAAAAATTCCTTATTTACATTTTTTTATTTTCCATGAGTCATTCTATCCGAATTTATTTTTTCCGATTTGTGGGTCATTCAGATTATATTGACATTTGAATGTAATTAATATAGCAGATTTGGAAGAAAAAGAACAATCTGCGGAAAGATTGTTATGATGATAATGCCAAGTAGTGTTGCCATCAAAAATGGAAAAATTCCTTTGAAAATAGCCTCTAATGAAATATCTCCGACTACATTCTGGCAAACTCCATAAACCACATAGACATTGATTCCAACAGGCGGGGTGATAACACCCATTTCTGTAACAAGAACGATGATGACCCCAAACCATATCGGATCATAACCAAGATTAAGTATTACAGGGTAAAAAACAGGGATTGTGAGCATGATAAGGCCCAGAGAGTCCATGAAACATCCACCCATAAAATATATCCCGACAATTATAGCCAGAATCATGAATGGGGGCAGATCAAATCCCGAAACCCATGTGGCTACCTCAAAAGGAATTCTGGTAACAGCAAGGAATTTTGAAAAGACAACAGCACCTGCAATCAGAAAAAGAATCATGCTGCTTGTCTGGAGAGTCTCATAAAGTGATTTGACAAATGCTTTCCATGTGAGCTCCTTTCTGATGACGGCAACAGCAAGTACTCCAAAAACGCCTACTGCAGCAGATTCAGTCGGAGTAAAAAATCCAAAGAAAAGTCCGCTCATTACAAGCACGAAAACAGCAAGAGTATCTAAAAGCCCTGTTAGAGATTTGATTTTTTGCCCTAATGTAAATTTTTCTCCTTTGGGACCCTTGGTCGGGTCTATTTTGCATGTGATATAAACACAAGCAATAAAAAGAAAAGTCATAAGGATCGCAGGCAATATACCAGATACAAAAAGAGCACCGATTGATTGTTCTGTTAATATACCATATATAATAAGAACAACGCTCGGCGGCATTATCATGCCAAGACCTCCGCCAGACGCAACTGATCCAGCGGCTAAAGAGTCTGAATATCCAAATCTTCTCATTTCTGGCATTCCGACCGTTGCCATGGTTGCAGCAGTTGCTGGGCTTGAACCGCATACGGCTCCAAAAGCCGTGCATGAGGCAACTGTTGCCATTGCAAGTCCTCCTCTTGTATTGCCGAGGAAGGTATAGCCAGTGTTGTAAAGTTTACGACTAATACCGCAGTTGAATGCAAGCTGCCCCATCAATACATACAGAGGTATGGTTGAAAGGTCGTATGATATAAAGGAGTCATAGAAATTGCTTGGCAGAAAATTGAGAGCACTATCAACAGACATAAGGATACTGAAACCTATAAATCCTACCATTGTCATCACATAGGCTACCGGCATTTTAGTAAAAAAAATGGCAACCATTATCAGAATACCGATAACACCAACTGAAGTAGGGTTCATCTCTCTTCTTTCGCTCCTTTAAAGAAAATTATAATATCTTTTAATATAAAGATGGAGAAAATCACAAAACATACACCCAGTATATAGGCACAATAGTACATCGGAAGCTGAAGGTTCATGGATAACTCGCCTGATGCTGCCATCGAGCCGGCAAATATGAATATACGCCATGATACGATAGCCATCAGTATCACAGATACTATGTCTGTAAACACTTTAATGATAGACTGAGTTTTTTTGGAAAAGAGCCTTACTAATATTTCGACACCAATATGAACATCCTTTTTGTGCGAGTAAGGCAGTGCAAATGACATGGCGAGAAGTGCACATACAGAGACAAGCTCTTCAGAGCCAAATATGGGATGGTTGATGGTTGCCCTCAGCACAACATCGCTGCATGTTATCGTAGCCATTGCAGCAACACAGAAAGCGGCTGCCATTTTCATGTAATCTTGCAGTTTATCAAAAAAAGAAAAGAGTGAGTTCATAAAAAACCTTTAATAAATATTTTACTTTAGCCCCTCCCTAAGGGGAGAGGTGGGGCTAATATTAATTTCCAATTTATTATCTGGAATACTATAATGTCTGAAAAATCATGTCAGGAAACCGAATCCGTAAAGGATCCGGTTTCTGGAAACATCACATCATAAGACTCTATTTGCTGCTTTCAATTGCTTTTTTAATAAAATCGATTATTTCTGTACCTTTGAGTTTCTTTTTATCAAGCTCATCAGCATAAGACTTAATTGCAGGGGTAACTGCTGCTTTCCATTTTGCGGCTTCAGATGGATCAAGTGTTATGATCTCGTTTCCTTTTTCAATAAAAAAGCTCTTTCCAGCAACATCAATCTCGTCCCATGCCTGACCATGCTTTTGGATCCACTCTGCATTGATTTCAGTGATTGTTTTCTGGATTTCAGGAGGAAGGGATGCCCATTTAGCTTTATTCATTGTAGCAATCATGGTTGTTGTATATGCGACAGAGTTCTCCGCAACACAATAATCAAGCACTTCACCAAGTTTCCACCCCTTGAGAGCTTCAAGAGGGTTGGCACATCCATCCACAACACCTTTTTGGAGGCTTGTATATGCTTCTGCCATACTCTGACCCACAGGAGTTGCACCAAGTGCATTCACAAGATAGTTACTCATACCGGTTGATCTGATCTTGAGCCCCTTC
>CAXNND010000095.1:0-6702 GCA_964203105.1 Desulfamplus sp. | reverse complement strand
ACCATAATCATTGTGCCGGCTTCAATGGCATTTACATCTTTATAAAGTGCTGAATCAAGAAGATACTGCCCAAGTCCAGGATAACCAAAAACCACCTCAACAATAACAATACCCCCCATGAGCCAGTTGACATGGAGCATGATTACGGTAATAGGTGCGATCAGGGCATTTTTCGCAGCATGACGAAAAATCACCTGCCAGAAGGGAAGACCTTTTAGAAATGCAGTCCTGATATATGCAGATCGCATAACCTCAGCCATGCTTGCACGGGTAATTCTAAGAACATAACCAAGCTCGATAAGAGTGAGAGTAAGAACAGGGAGGATGAGCATATCCGGGCGTTGCCAGGGTGCCTTTTCCCCAAATACAGATGCCCCAGGAACAAGTTCAAGCCAGTGAGACATAATCAGGATAAGAAATATACCGGTGGCAAATTCAGGTATAACAGAAAAGATCATGCCAAATATTGAGAGAAATCTGTCCTGAAAAGAACCCTCATGAATTCCGGCAACCATCCCAAGCATAAGGGCAAGAGGCATCACAACAACAAATGCGATTCCTGCAAGCACAACAGAATTTCTAAGACGAATAAAAAGACTCTTTCCCACAGGTCTGCCAGTTCTAAGCGACACGCCAAAATCGCCACGCACAAATCCTTTTTTAAGCGGAATATAGCTTTGAGGTCCACCTGTGCTTTTAATCCAGCCTGTGCCCACAACAAAATTCCACACCTCATTTGAAGCACCTTTTACCCAGAGAACTGCGTGGTTGCTTCGGTCAATTCCCCAAAAAATAAAACTGCCATCGTCTGCCTTAATCCATCGATCGTTATCCTTACGGGTTTCAATATTGTTTTCAGAATCATGTTTGGTGGTATTTTCAGAGTTATTTTTAGGAGTATTTTTGGAGATATTATCAGATTTTCTGGTATAAATAATTAAGTCATCGCCCTCAAGATTCCATCGCATCAAGGTGTCATTTTCGCCTTTTGCCCACCACTCCTGAAAGCCGGCAGCAGTTTCAATCCTTTCAAGTTCAAAGCCGCACTTTCTCTCTGCTGCACGGTCGCTTCCCATAAGCCAGAACCAGTACCTTTGCAACAGTGGCTTGTCCAACCCCTGCTGTGCAAGAAAGGATGTCTCCTGTTCAGGAGTTATAAATGCTCCAAGAACATTTTTGGCAATATTTCCAGGGGAGGATTCCACAATCATAAAGACAGCTATGGATACGAGAAACATGGTGATAGCAAGCAGAAAAAATCGTCTTATTATAAATTTTGCCATAAGCCTTTAGATCCTTCCAAATATGCCCTTCCCTGATAAAGCATGGCTGTCAAGTGCTATTTAAAGATTTGACAACTTGTTGAAAGTTGTCAAATCTATGCTCAAAATTGCTTATTAGTTAGGATTCAAGTTAGAACGGAACAGCCTGCCTCGAAAATCAGGCATTAACCCAGAAATCTTCAAGTTTCAGATATAGACTTGGATGAGATATGATACCCTGAACACGCTTTGAAGCAATTGTCCAGACATTGATCCAGAATGCGATTGCAGCCGAACCTCTCTCCTGCTGGATTTTTTCAAGCTGGCAGAAGATTTTTCGTCTCTTTTCAACATCAAGTGTTCCATTGGCTTTTGTGAGAAGCTCTGAAAATTCCTTGTCCACCCAGCGAGACTCATTCCAGGGGGCGGGAGCACCCTTTGAATCTGCAACATAACCAAGGTTTAAAACCATTGTTCCGAGTGGACGATGTGCCCATGTGGTAATGCCCAAATCAACTTCAGTCCATTTTTCCCAATACTGTGAGTTTGGCATGGTCTGGATATTTATTCTGAAACCTGCTGGCAATGCGTCCTCTTTGAGGATTTCAGCATACCGGACAATCTCCTTCCAGCCGCTTCCAACAGCAAGGTTGACATCTACTCCGTTTGGGTAACCTGCCTCTGCAAGGAGCTTTTTGGCTGTTTCAGGATCGTATTTGGGTGTATCAATGGGGCAGTATTCAGGGTGTTTGGGGCTGACATGCACATCCTGACCTATCATCCCCTGCCCGAAATAGGCAAGTGCAAGTATCTTTTCACGATTCTGGCAAAGTTTAAGTGCCTGACGGACACGGTTATCAGACCAGGGCTTCATGTCAGCTCTCATTCTGAGCACCCTTGTCTGATTTGTTGGAACAGGATATACATTAACTTTTGGATTGTCTTTAAGTGCCTGATATACTTCCGGTCCACTTTGGTCGCCCAAATCAATCATGTCAATTTCACCGCTCTGCATTGCGGCGATCATTGGTGCCATTTCTGTTCCCATATCAACAAATTCAATAGTGTCAAGATATGGCAGAAGTTTGCCATCTGCACCTTTTTTCCAGTAATCTTTCCGTTTTGTCAGCACACACCGCTCGCCTTCAACAAATTCTTTTAAAATATATGGACCAGTGCCGTGCGGAGCTTTAATAAAATCGCCTTGAAAAGTCTTATGGTTCAATACCATCGCAGGATAGTGAAAAAGATGTTCAGGCACTCCGATTTCAGGAGTCTTGAGATGAAGAACAACTTTATTGCTGGAGACTTTTTCAATACCTGTCTTGTCAAGATAGCCTTCAATCATTCCAAGCATTGAAGAGCCGACATTTTTATCAAGCCACTGGTTGAATGTAAAAATTACGTCGTCAGCATTGAACTCATCGCCATTATTAAATTTAATACCTTTTCTTACATTGAGTGTCCATGTTTTAAGATCAGCACTGGGTTGCCAGCTTTCAAGAAGATATGGTTGGGTGATGTTGTTTTGATCGGTATAGCTCATGTATTCAGCTACCTGACGAAGCTGGTTGCTGGGGCAAATCCATGAAAACTGTGCTGGGTGGGTAACCTTGTGAATTGGTGCAGCAATGCGGATTTTGCCTCCACGTTTCACGGAAACCGCGGCTGAGGCACTTGATGGCAATGCAAGTCCTGCCATTTGTCCTGCGGCTGTAGCAGAAAGTCCAAGAAGGGTTGCAAAACGGATAAACTCGCGTCTGCTCATTTTCCCTTTTTCATAGTCACTTTTTAAATCGTGTATGGCTGGATGAATCTTAGATGTCATGTTTTAATCCCTCCAATTGTCTGTTTTGGTTTTAAATTTATGAATATTTTCAAGATTTTTAATCTGATTTACGATTTTTCTATAGCACAATGAATTATAATTTTCAAACACTTATTTGTTATATAAAATAGCAGACAATCATATTGATATCTTTAATAATTAATTAAAATATATCAATTTTGTTTTATACAAATATTAATAGTCTCTATATGATATTACAAAAATTGTGTATGACAGGATCAACAGATACGACAGGAATGATAATGGCATTATAGCCGCCGAGGTTAATGGATTACTGGCAGATACGATCATCTGACTATACGGGCGGGTTATCTGGATAATAAAAGAATCTGGGTACGCAAATAAAACCTCTTATCGCATAACTGTCTGTCTAATTTTATTTAGCAACTGTTTTTACTTGCTTTTTAACTGTTACACCAATATAAAGATTGGTTCTTTAAAATTAATCGCTCTATTTATTATGAAGAGCGATCTTTAAATCAATGTTGCAATGTTTAAAAATAAACATTCAAGCAGATGCTCTTTACAAAATTTAAGTCTTCCTGACAAAATTCAAGGATTAACAAAAAAAGATGACACAGATTAAAACCGAAAAAATACACGCTGAAAGAAAACGCCATAAAAATCAAAACAAAAATATCAGAAATATTGCAATTATTGCCCATGTTGACCACGGGAAAACCACACTTGTGGATGCCATGTTCAAACAGAGTGGAGTATTCAGGGTAGGCAAGGAGATGGATGACAGGGTTATGGACTCCATGGATCTGGAAAAGGAGAGAGGCATCACCATCTCTGCCAAAAACTGCTCGGTAGTACTGGAAGGTATCAAGGTAAATATTCTTGATACCCCCGGACATGCTGACTTTGGTGCAGAGGTTGAACGGGCACTATCCATGGTTGATGGGGCTATATTGCTTGTAGATGCCTCGGAAGGTCCTCTTCCCCAGACACGTTTTGTACTTAAAAAAGCACTGACAGCCGGATTGAGGATTATTGTGGTAGTCAATAAAATTGACCGTGCAGATGCCAGAATCACAGAAGTTTTGGACGAGATATACGATCTGTTTATAGATCTTGATGCAACTGATGAGCAGATTGATTTTCCGGTACTGTATGCTGTTGGAAAAAATGGAATTGCAAAACATGAACTGACTGACCAGGATGTTGATCTGCAACCTCTTTTTAAAACAATCATTGATAAAATTCCCGCCCCCTATTTTGACCCTGAAGAGCCTTTTCAGATGCTTATCTCTGACCTTGGACATTCAGATTATACAGGACGTCTTGCAATTGGAAAAATCGCAAATGGCAAGGTCAGTTCAAAGGATGAACTGGTGCTGATAGGCAAAGACGAAAAACCTGTCAAGCTAAAAGTTTCAAGCCTCCAGACCTATGAGGGACCGGCTCTCTGTCCCGCCACTTTAGTTGAAGCAGGAGATATTGCAGTAATTTCAGGAACAGATGGATTTGAAATAGGAGATACTATCTGCACCAAGGATTTTCCAAAAGCTCTGCCCCGAATAAGTGTGGATGAGCCTACTGTATCCATGATGTTTACAATATCAGACTCTCCATTCTCGGGTCTTGAGGGTAAATATGTCCAGTCAAGCCGAATCCGTGAACGTCTCGAAAAGGAGGCACTGGCAAATGTAGCTATCTCCTTAAAGGAGACTGCTGAAAGAGACTCGTTTGTTGTGCAGGGAAGGGGCGAGTTTCAGATGGCGATCCTGGTTGAGACCATGCGGCGGGAAGGATTTGAACTGTGCGTGGGACGTCCCGAGGTTATATATAAAACAGGAGAACACGGCGAAAGAACAGAGCCGATTGAACATCTTTTTATTGATTGTGATGAGGAGTTCACAGGTATTGTGACAGAAAAGCTCTCCATGAAAAAGGGGAGATTGACAAAACTTGTCAACAAACGGGGGCGAGCGAATATGGAGTTCTCTATTCCATCACGCTCTCTGATTGGTTACAGGGATGAATTTCTGACTGATACCAAGGGAACAGGAATTATGAACTCAATCTTTGATGGATATGAACCGTACAGAGGAGATTTTCCCACCCGCAGGACAGGTTCGCTGGTCAGTGACCGAAAAGGCAAGGGTGTTCCCTATGCACTTTATAACCTTGAGCCAAGAGGAAGACTCATGATTGTCCCTGGAACACCAGTCTATGAGGGGATGATAGTGGGAGAGCACAGCAAGGACAATGATCTTGATGTCAACCCCTGCAAGGAGAAAAAACTCACCAATATGCGGGCATCTGGCAAGGATGAAAGTACCATCTGCTCCCCAATAAAGCCTTTGACGCTGGAGCGAGCACTAAATTTTGTCAACTCTGATGAGCTTGTGGAGGTGACCCCATTAAGTATCAGGGTTAGAAAGAAGATACTCTCAAAACAGAGACGATACACCGGTAAGTAGGCGTAAAGCTGAATGGATACCGGAAGTCAAACGGGGAGAATTCAAATGGATGACCAGAAATCCAGAATACTTGTAGTTGACGATGAGGCAAACAATCGAAAATTTCTTCAGCAGATACTTAAAGAGTATTATCGACTCTCTTTTGCAGTCAACGGAAAAGAGGCTCTTGATGTGTGCAGAAAGGTCAAACCTGACATGATTCTGCTTGACATCATGATGCCTGAAATGGATGGTTTTGAAGCCTGTAAACATCTTAAAGCTGACGTTGAAACGGCTGATATTCCGGTAATTTTCATCACAGCAATGAACAGTATTGAGGATGAAGCTGCGGGGTTT
The DNA here is from genome assembly GCA_964203105.1 of Desulfamplus sp. Taxonomy (GTDB): domain Bacteria; phylum Desulfobacterota; class Desulfobacteria; order Desulfobacterales; family Desulfobacteraceae; genus Desulfamplus. The sequence continues at coordinate 826 of CAXNND010000095.1, read as the reverse complement.
ACAGCGGGTTGCGTGGATTACATTACAAAACCGATTTCCAGAGCCATTGTTCTTGCAAGAATCAATACCCATTTAATGATTTCACATCAGAAAAAAGAGATTGAGCTGCAGAAAAAGAAGTTTGAGACTGTAAATAAACAACTTGAATACGAAAGCAGGCGTCTTGCCGGTATCATAGCAGGCACCAGGGCGGGCACATGGGAATGGAATGTTCAGACCGGTCAGACAGTATTCAACGATCTCTGGGCTGAAATGCTCGGATATACACTGGATGAAATCTCTCCAACATCCATTGAAACATGGGCAAAGTTTGTCCATCCTGACGACTTGCAAGAGAGTATGCAACTGCTTGATCGGCATTTTCAGGGAGAGCTTGACTATTATGAGTTTGAGTCACGGATGCAACACAAAGATGGTGGCTGGATCTGGGTTTTAGATAGAGGGAAGGTAATTAGATGGACAGATGATGGAAAGCCTCTGTGGATGTTAGGGACTCATCAGGATATTACAGAACGCAAACATGCCCAAGTGAAACTAAGTGAAAGTGAATCCAATTTCCGTACATTTTTTGAGTCCATAAATGATATGATCTTTGTTGGAAACCTTGATGGAAAAGTCTTTTATACCAATTCTACAGTAAAGGACAAATTGGGCTACTCTCCAGAGGAGATGCTCTCGATACATATCCTTGATCTTCACCAGCCAGATAGACGGGATGATGCGGAGATGATCTTTAATGAAATGTTTCAGGGCAAACGTACCACTTGCCCCTTACCATTAATTGCAAAAAATGGAAATGTCATTCCGGTTGAAACAAGAGTGTGGT
>CAXNND010000094.1:0-6722 GCA_964203105.1 Desulfamplus sp. | reverse complement strand
CATAACCCTCCGGATGTCAGAAATTCATTTGGATAGTCCTTTATTCTCTGTGGAGGGGCAACCATGAAAATGGCATCGACATCAGTTACCCTTGATTGAAGGACAAGCCCAAATATCCCGCCAATACCAAGACCGCCCACCACTATTTTCCTGCACAGGCTACGAAGCAGCACAAAGCCCTCTTCGACCGCCTCAATCCATTTAACGAACAGCTTTCCTTTCATATTTGAAGATGCAGTAATATTCTGGGGGGATATCAATTTTGCAGGTGCTGTGGCTATCTCGGATTTTATCATAGTCTCGGATGCTGTAAGGTTTTCAGGTGCTGTCCCGTGCCCCGGAAGCCGTGGTAAATATACTGTAAAACCGTTGCTGTGAAGAGCACGGGCAAATGGAATCATCTCACCGGGACAGGAGAGATAGTCGTGAACGAGTAACACACCAGTATCACCTTGTTCTCCGCTATCATTGGACTTTAAAAGATGTGGTCTGCCGTTGTTGTAAAGCTCCATCTGGCTCTCCGAGACTGAATATTTACGTATGAATGGTCTGTGGCGGACGCTCAAAATCTCTGATTCTACAATTTCTTCCTCCATATAGATGCCAGCATCATGTAACGGGCCTGGCAGAGGCAGTGGTCCTACATATTGGTTAAAATCGTTTAGATAACTGTTATACTGCTTATCCTCTATCCTGTAGCTCATCAGAAGTGCTATCTCATGATTTGATTTCATGGCAAGATCGGCAAAGTAAGCCTGTAGTTTAGCAAGAGGCTCAACCTCGTTTGCAATCACAGCAATTGGATTTTCAACCCTTACAGTATGAAAGTCATACTGTAAGGAGTCTATATCGTTCCCTCCCAACTTTTCATTATTTCTGTAAAGCCTTCCATCCTTCTCCTCAACCACACCTGTTTCAATGGCAAGCTGTATAAACTCCTTATACCTGTGAAACCTGTCGTTGGTGAGAATATGAATCTGATTTGAATAGAGGCTGTTATGAAAATTGCAATGAAGCGACATTTCACAGGCAAATGTGGCAAGAAATGCTCTGCATCGGAAATCGTACTGGTCAATTCCATCCTGGTTTATATCTGCCCTATTAAAGCCTTCATCACTATTAGAGATATATTTTTGACTGCTGGATAGATATCTTTGACCTCTATTGTTCATATATTTTAAAATTGATGCAAAGATATGATCATAGTTGAGAGTCGTCATCTCATATACGCTCTTCATGTAGCGGTTCATGATCTCGTTGGCGTTGGCTTTCATTACATGATATGAGCTTAACCTGTTTGAAAAGTTAATTTTCCTTCTTGATGAAAGATCACTTTCGATAAAGGAGTTAAAAAAATAGTCTTTTGGATGTGCGGAGAGACGCTCCTGCTCTTTTTCACACATTGAACAGCTATGGCTTGAATCAGTTGAAATATCAGCTTTTACAACCATTGACTCATCGCTTCTGATACAAATTGGCTCACCAAACCTTATATCAACATCTACACCTGAAAAGATCATTGTCCCCTCTGTGAGCAGCTCATCCATTACACGCTTTGAGGGGGTTTCGATCATATTTAGAGCCATTCGGCTCAACACATTATCCTTTGCCCTTACAGGATAGTATGTGATGTTAACAGGTATAATAAAAGTCTCCTGCTCCATAACCTCTTTAGGCGATTTGATCTGGTATTCCTCAATTAACCGGTCAAACTCCTTTGAGCCTATTTTTATCATGCGTCTGAGCCGTTCACGGTAAAATTCAGTCTGAAGGGCAAGAGTGGCAGCACCAGTGCGTGGTCTATCTATCTGACCATCTTGATAAAGTCTGAAATCACCGTCACTTGTGATCTTCTTGTTTTTTACCATCATCCCCTCAGGAAATATAACGCAATCTGCCTGACCGTTAATAAGGCTTTTGACAATCAGAAAATCTCTCTGGGGATCACGAGTGGAGACAGCTCCCATAGCCTCAAGAACTCTTTTTAGTCCTCCCTGAAAAAGCTCTGCTGCTGCAAGCGACCAGACAGGCTTGTTTGTGATTTGATGTATATGGTATGGCAGAAAGAGCGTTTCAATCCGTGTAAAGTGGTTGGCTGTAAAAATACAAGAGCCTTTTCCTATAGGGATTTTATCATCACCATGAATGTTGATTTTAGCTTTGGAAATACCAGCCAATGCCTTGAACGCATATCCTGACATGTAATAGGCAAATCTGTTCACAACCAACCCCTCCCTTATTTATAAAGATTAACTTGACCATATTTATAATATTTCTTAGATTACCCCTCTGTCAAAACAAAATAGCTTTTACAAAAATAAATAATTTCAAAATGGAGGATTAATCTTGTATTCAAAAATATTGATTTTGCACTTTCCGCCTGAAGTGGCTCAAAAAGCTGTTGTCTGCTATCTTACAAAAAAGTTTGACCTGATTTTCAATATTCTCAATGCTAAAGTATCCAATCGTAAGGATGGCTATATGGTATTAGAGATTTCAGGCACAAGAGACAGTTTTAAACAGGGGGTGGAATATCTCAAAAACCAGGGTGTTAGAGTCAGTTCAGCAGATCAGGAGATCTGGAGGGATACTGAAAAATGCACCCATTGTGGTTCCTGCACAGCAGTATGTCCTTCAGGAGCATTGTTTATAAAGAGGCCTGAAATGGAGGTGATTTATGACAAGGATAAATGCACTGTATGCGAACTCTGTATTGTCACCTGTCCCACAAGGGCAATGGGGCTTTACTCCAAAAACACCGAAGATATGATGAAGTGAGCAGAGTTCTAAATTGGAAAATAGTAGATCAAACAGGCGTGTGGCAGTAGCTTTAAGTGGAGGAGTTGACTCTTTGGTTGCAGCTTTTCTTCTTAAAGAGGAGTATCCAGACCTTTTTGGGATTCACTTTACAACAGGATACGAGACATATCCTGATGATAAACAGAGAGTTATGGATATAATTGGGGCACAATTGAATATTCCTGTTTGTTCTGTTGACCTCAAAGATCAGTTTGAAAAAGAGGTGGTCTCATATTTCACAAAGACCTATCAGAGTGGAAAAACCCCTAATCCATGCGTTATCTGCAACCAAAAGATAAAATTTGGAGCACTCTGGCAGGCCGCCCGTGATTTGGGTGCAGATATTCTGGCAACAGGTCACTATGCAAAAATTGGCGTCAATCCAATGCCATCAATCAGAGAATCAGGTAACAGGTTGAACAGCAGCACAGGCAGCAGTGAAGATTCCGCAGTTTTGCTTAAAGCAAGGGACAGAGTAAAAGATCAATCCTATTTTCTCTCAATGCTTTCACCGGAACAGTTGAGCCACGCACTTTTCCCTCTTGGAAATTTGACAAAACAGGAGGTTATAGCCATTGCTGACAGTAATGGACTTGTACCAATTCATAAAAAAGAGAGTCAGGATATCTGTTTTATCCGAGAAAATTCTTTTGCAGAATTTATCCGATCAAGATGGATAGATTCACCGCTTTTATCTCAAACTACAACTTATCATTTATCCGGAGCTACAACTGCACCTGAATCTGTAAGTAAGGATCCTTTTGCTCATGGAGATATTATCACAACTGATAACAAGCTGGTTGGCAGACATAGAGGTCTTCACTGCTACACTATTGGTCAGCGTAGAGGGTTAAACTGTCCGGGACCAGCCCCTTACTATGTTAAAAGTATTGATATGGAGCATAATCGCCTGATTGTAGGTTTTAAAGATGAACTCTTTAAAGATGAATGTAATGTAATCAATATCAACTGGTTATCTCATAAATCTGTGCTTTCAACCTCATCGTCAAAAGTTGCAACTCGCATACGTTACAGCCATTCTGGTGCTGCCTCAACCTTGATCTGTCAGAACCCAAAAGAAAATAATAGCCACAGAGAAGAGCAGGAGGAGAAAGACCAAAATTTCAAAGGGCAAAATCACAAATATGAGACGGCTAAGGCTGCATATTCTCTAATCAACGTGATTTTTGATGAGCCTCAGCTTGCAGTTACCCCTGGACAGTGTGCTGTTTTTTATGATGGTGAGCAGGTATTGGGGGCTGGATTTATTGAATGAATATATTAGTACCTCCTCAGAACCTATTATCAACCGCTCATAGCGCATTTATAAAATCTGGTAGCAGCAGATTCAAGACATTTTATATGGCAACTCTTGGCTGCAAGGTTAACCAGTATGAATCTGATGGCATTGCAGCCGAACTTGTCGCCGGTGGCTGGCACAGATCAGACAATGTTGAAGATGCCCATGTCTGCATAATAAATACCTGTGCCGTAACAGCCAGAGCTGCCATGCAGTCGCGTCAGCAGATACGAAGTATTATAAAGGCAAACCCTGATGCCAAAATTATTGCCGCAGGTTGTCATGCCGAAACAGCACCGGACGAGATACGAACAATTAAAAATGTTTATACCATTACCGGACATCAGGAGAAGTTCAAGATTGCACAGATGCTTCTTGAATCAGAAAGCCAATTGGATATATCAACAAAAGAGGATAAACTCCTCTCCCCTTTCTTTAAACCCGCGGTTACAGGCAGCAAAACCCGAGCATACCTCAAGATTCAGGATGGCTGCGATGCCTTTTGCAACTACTGTATTGTCCCCTATGCAAGAGGAAGAAGCAGAAGTATGCCACCGGATGATGTAGTCGAACATCTTCTGAATTTATCATCAAAGGGATACAAGGAGGCAATTCTTACAGGAATTCATGTTGGAGCTTATGGAGCTGATCTTGAAAATGAGTATTCTTTAACAGAGCTTATGTTCCAAATTGATCGGCTCAGACCCATTCACAGAGTCCGGTTAAGCTCTATTGAACCAAAAGAGTTGACAGATGAGATTATCAATCTTGCCTGTAAATATGCCGGGATTTCAAGATGTGGTTTATTCGATTCCAATAGTGGTCCAAATAGTATTGACAGACTATTTGGACCATGCCTTTGTGATCATTTTCATATTCCACTTCAAAGCGGTGATGACACAATACTAAGAAGAATGGGACGCCCATACAACTCCACACTTTTTACCAATCTGATTAATAAAATTTACAATAAGATTCCAACGGCAGCCATTGGTGTTGATATTCTCGAAGGATTTCCAGGAGAGTCTGACCATGCTTTTGAGAATACTTTGAATCTTGTTGAGCAACTGCCGATAAGCTATCTGCATGTATTTCCATTTTCACCCAGAAGGAGAACCCCTGCATTTGACTATCCTGACAAGGTCGATTCAAAGGTAGTCAAGAAAAGATGTAAAATCCTTCGGCAGCTTGGATTGGAAAAAAAAGTAGCTTTTGAGAATAGACTCCTGGAAAAGATAGGAACTGTTGGCAACTCTTTTGAATCTGTGATTCAGAATAAACGTGATAGCCAGACAGGCAAATTGATTGCAATAACCTCCAACTATCTTTCCGTGCTTGTTGATGGAGGTGATAATATCAAGCGGCAGATTGTGGCAATTGAACTTGAAGCAAGAGATCAAAATAACATGCTTATCGGTAAAATTATCTGATAATTTTAAAAAATACTCGGGAGAATACCAAATGATAGATGTCTATAAACGACTTGCAGAGCACCTTGACAACACCCCCTGCGGCTTTCCAACAACAGAATCTGGTGTTGAAATCAGAATACTCAAACAGCTCTTTACAGAAGAGGAGGCAGCAGTTGCGGCTACCTTGATAATGATGCCTGAAACCCCTCAAGCTATTGCCCAGAGAACAGGGCAAGATGCAGAAGTTCTGTCACCTCTTTTAAAGGAGATGGCTAACAAGGGGCTTATCATTCACACGAACAAAAAAGGCTCTGATCTTTACATGACAGCCCAGTTTGTTGTCGGGATATGGGAATATCAGGTCAACCGCCTGACAGAGGAGCTTATTCGGGATGCCAACGAATATATTCCATATCTTATGAAAGAGCAGGACAAACATAAAACCCGTCAGCTCAGAGTGATTCCTGTATCCCAGGCAATAAATGCCGACATGAAAGTTATGGACTATGAAGAGGCTGAAAAGATAATACGTGCCCAGTCAAAGATTGTTATTGCCCCATGTATCTGCAGAAAGGAGCACAAGATGGTTGGTAAGGGGTGCGATCATATGGAGGATGGCTGCTTTGTCTTTGGAGGCGGTGCATACTATTATGAACAGCGTGGAATTGGCAAAAGTGTTGACCATGATGAGGCAATTGCGGTTTTACGAAAAGGCGTAGCTGAAGGGCTTGTGCTTCAGCCTGGCAACTCTCTTAAAACCATGAATATCTGCATGTGTTGTGACTGCTGCTGCCAGATTTTAAGTTATATAAAAAAGACAGACAAGCCTTCAACTGCTGTCAACTCAAGCTATTTTGCGGTTGTTGATGAAGATGCGTGTACTGCATGTGGAATGTGTGAGCAAAGATGCCCGATGGATGCCATCACAGTTGATGGTGTTGCAAGTGTGAATAAAGACAGGTGCATTGGATGCGGGCTTTGTGTGGCAGCCTGCGATTTTGAGAGCATGAAACTTCAAGGCAAGGATGAGTCAGATAGATGGGTTCCTCCTGCAACTATTGTCGATACCTATATGGCTATTGTAAACGAGAAGGGATTAATCTAATAGGTTAGATGTGCTAACAACACAACAATCAAACATCAAAGCTGTTATGCGTAATTTGAAAATACCTGTAATGATGGTACCACCTGTAAAAGATTAAAATAGATCA
>CAXNND010000093.1:0-6857 GCA_964203105.1 Desulfamplus sp. | reverse complement strand
GGGATATAACCATATTGATAATGTGATTGCAGCAGGAGCTCAAAGGCTTGGTCTTGACAGGAACTATGTTGGTCGGTATTTTCAACTTTTGCAGTGTAATTTGGATGAGTTAAAGGTCAAAGCACTGGATTATTTTTTACTATCGCTTTATGAGAATTCTCTGCTACCCGAAAGGGTGAATGTAAGTTTTTTTGGTTGTCGTCCAGAACATAAACAGATTTGCTCCAATTGTTGAAATTTCCTTAACAATAAAACATCAACATGCAAAAATAGTATCACTACTTGGATTTATGATACCCGCCTCTTCTGCCTTCTGAAAAAAGGTAAAGATGGCAGCCTCCCCCTCATCTCCGATATCTTTTGAAAAATTATTGACATAAAGATGGATATGCTGCCTGATCACGTCATCGTCCATCTCCTGTGCATGGGCTTTGATATAATCTCTACCTGATTCAGGGTGGTCAAAGGCGTGTTGAATGCTTTGTCGTATAAGTTGTTCAACCTTGAATGCCAATTTAGGATCATTGCGATAAACACTCCTTTTAATGGCAATACAGCCAAGAGGAATAGGAAGTCCTGTAAATCTTTCCCACCACTCGCCCAAATCCACCAGGCAGTCAAGCCCAAGATTCTGATAAATAAATCTACCCTCATGTATTATAACACCAAAATCAGCAACCCCATCTTTTACAGCCGGCATTATCTTTTCAAATGGCATGGGAATAATATACGGTTTAAATTCAGGAAAAGTTTCTTTTATAAAGAGTGAAAAGAGAACAAAGGCTGTTGTACCCTTTCCAGGAACTGCAATTACTGTTTTTTCATTGATTTTTTTTTGTGGAAGTGAAACAACAAGAGGACCACAGCCCCTCCCCAAGGCTGCACCTGTTCTTAGAAGTGCATATTCATTTCTTAATACACTAAATGTTGCAAAAGATAGTTTGGTAATGTCAAATAGAGAGTTTCGAGCGTGTTGATTAAGGGTCTCAACATCTGCAATAGTTATTTCAAACTCAGGAGCATATTTAGAATCAATGCTGTATAGCGAGTCAGAATAGTCTGTAATTTCAAGGTTTGAAGATTTATCTATTTTTAATAGTTTATGGGCAAGAGCATGAAAAATAAAGGTATCATTGGGACAACTTGAGTAGGCAAGTGTGAGAGGTCTCATATTGTTTTGACAACGAATGGTTAGGGTGAAAAGTGTCGGTTGATATTGATTGAAAAACGCTGAAAGGCTTTATCTGTAATGGTCGGGATGAGAGGATTTGAACCTCCGACCCCAGCGTCCCGAACGCTGTGCTCTACCAGACTGAGCCACATCCCGACATCAAAAAAATAGTGATGCATTAATAATTTTTTTTATTGTGATTGTCAATCACAATTTTATAGACTTGTCCTTCTTTCTACTTTGTATTATAAAAAATAATATACAAGAACCTAACCGGACACTATTGATATAAAATTAAGATGCAGGGGAAACAGACCCAATGAGCAAAAAGAGATCATGTCTCATAAAAAACAGTGAACAATATTCTATGTTGTTCACTATAATTATTATTTGTGTGGGCTTATTTCTATATGGATGCGGTCGTACGGCTGTTCAACAGTCAGTTGAGCAACCCGCTAAAACCAAGACAGATAGCACAGAACCTGATAAAATTATATCTGAACCAGTATATACGAGCGGAGTGAAACCCTATGAGCAGGAGGAGTTTAAAAAAACAGTTGACTATTTTGGAGTCTCCCCCTCCTATCCGCTCCACAAACTGACATCCCTGTCTTATTATCCAGATTTTGCAAGAGACATCCATGGAAAAGCTGGCTTAAAACGGGCTTTGCAACAGAGTATTATCTATTATGGAAGAGTTCCTAAATCTACTATGTTCTATTTTGGCGATGATAAATATGATGCTCTTCATATGCGTCTATCTGCAAAACAATTTCTCGATTTTCTGGAACGTTCTCCTTCAAACATAGATATCAAAAGTTTCATCAATCAACATTATAATGTCTATACGACGATAAGAAGAAAAGAGTCATCAGATATTGATCTGTCTGTTATGTTTACAGGTTACTATGAACCATCCTTAAAAGGGAGTTTGGTAAAGGGGGGTGACTATATCTACCCTATCTACTCAAAACCGGATGATCTTATAGAGGTTCCAAGAGGCGGTTTTAGCGGAAAATACAGAGGGACACCTGCATCTGGAGCACGGCGTAACTCAAAAAAGGAGCTAATACCTTACTATACAAGGGCTGAAATTGATACAATAAAAGGATTTGAAAGACAGGCAAAACCTCTTGCATGGGTAAACAGCCGCATTGATCGATTCTTTTTAGAAATTCAAGGGTCAGGCAGGATAGAACTTAAAGAAGGTGGAACAATAAAGGTGCAGTATAGTGCCAAAAATGGTCGTCCATACAGATCAATTGGAAAATATTTAGTTGACAGGGGGGAGATGGCAAAAGATGATGTAAACATGCACTCTCTTCGTAAATGGCTTGATGATAACCCGTCAAGGGTTGATGAGGTGTTGAATCACAACCCAAGTTTTGTCTTTTTCAGAAAAGGTAAGGGCGGACCAGTAGGATGTATTGGTGTGGATGTGACTCCTATGCGTTCTATTGCAACTGATACATCTGTCTTTCCCAAAGGGGCACTCTGTTTTATGGATACCACAATTCCTACATGGAACAGCAGTAAAGATAATATTGCATGGCAGTATTACTCTGCATTTGTTCTTAACCAGGATACAGGCGGAGCAATAAAAGGCTCTGGGAGGGCAGACTATTTTTTCGGATATGGCGGGTATGCAGAGCTTTCAGCAGGTTATATGAAACAGATGGGCAGATTATATTTTTTAGTGTTAAAAAAATAGTATCATTACTTTAAAAAAGTATCGCAATGTTATCGTAGAAGCAGTGGACAATCCATCAGGTATTACTAACCAATTGCCCGCTCTTTTTTTGCAATCTCCTCCTCCCGCTTAGCTATCTCTTTCTCCCTATGTGCAGCTTCAGCCTCTCTTTTTGCCATTTCAGCCTCCCTTCTTGATATCTCACTCTCTCTTTTTCTAATCTCAGACTCTTTAATTATAAATAGAGCCTCTTTTTTTCGCAATATTCGTTCAAGTTTGAGCATATTGGTATATTTGGATTCAAGTTCATTTTTCTCCTTGATTAACTGATTTCTCGTGGTATTTATACGTTCAAGTTTCTTCTGCTTGAATCCCAAGGATATCACATGGGTTATATATTCATCATCAATATTGCCAAGAACCGACATATCAATACCAAAACATATCCCCTCTTCAACAGAAAGCACTGAGGCTGTTCGTGGAATACCTTCAAGAACGCTCATCTCTCCAAAAATATCTCCTGGAGTTGAAAGTGTGGTAATGACAGCTCCTCCAATTATGACCTTATAGTCACCCTTTACAATCCAGAATGTCCATGAGTCAAAGTCACCCTCCCTTATTACAATCTCGTTTGGCTCATAGCGAATAAGTTTTGCAATGTTAGCTTCATAATCACTCTCTTTACCGCGTAGTAGCTTTTTTAATTCATCTTTTGTCAAATCTTTTAATATTTCAAATTTTGACAAAAGATCAATTGTGGCATCATTAACAAGGCTTTTTTTGATAGCTTTTACCATAAATCCTTTCTTTTATTACTGCTGCTACACTACAGTTTTCGTGAATAATAATCCTATTCTGCTTCAGGCATCTTTCATTTTCCAGTTTACACTTTCTTAAGCAAACGTTCCATTTTCGGGAATCGCCTCAAAAAAAGTGTAAACTATTTTTGAGGCGATATGAAAGATGCCCAATTTTCTTATCCAAGAGCCTGTACGCCAGGAAGCTCTTTACCCTCCATCAGATGGAGAAATGCCCCCCCACCAGTTGAAATGTAGCTAACTTTATCCTCAACTCCACAAACCTTAGCCGCAAGTCCTGTATCTCCACCGCCCACAACAGAAAAAGCTTCAGATCCCGCAATTGCCTGAGCCACCTTTCGGGTACCGTCACAGAACCGTTCCATCTCAAACACACCCATTGGACCGTTCCATACAACAGTTTTTGCACTGGCAATCAGATCAGCAAACAGTTTGGCACTCTTTTCTCCAATATCCAATGCCATCCATCCTTCAGTAATACGGCAAGATTCAAGGGGTTGCCCATCCTCATTAGCCGAGATGTTGCTGCCGCCAGTCAAAGATGAGTTTTCAGCTATTGATACGGTCATCTTTTCCGCATCTTTATCAAATGCAGATGCCATCACCAGATCAACTGGCAATTGAAGTTTTATACCCTTATCTTTTGCCTCTTTGATAATCCTTGCCGCAGTCTCGACAAGCTCCTCTTCAACCACAGATGCACCTGTATCAATGCCCTGACTTTTCAGAAAAGTGTTTGCCATTGCCCCGCCAATTATAAGGGTATCAACACAGTTGAGCATGTTTTCAAGTGCTGCAAGTTTGCTTGACACCTTTGCCCCGCCAATTACTGCCACTAATGGTCTTAAGGGGTTCTGTATTGCATTGCGATAGCATGAAAGCTCTTTTTCAAGCAAAAATCCGGCAGCAGACTCTTTGACCATAATTGGAAGAGCTGTTACAGATGCCTCTTTTCTGTGTGAAACTGCAAAGGCATCATTGACATACACATCACAAAGAGAAGCTAATTGCCTTACAAAGGCAGGATCAGATGTTTTCTCTCCATCATGGAATCTCAAGTTTTCAAGCAGGAGAATCTCATTATCTTTTAGATCAGATACGTTTTTTTCAACCTCACTGCCTATACAATCAGAAATAAAATTAACGGTTGGTCTCTGGACACTTTCTCCAATCTGGACACTCTCTAAAAGAAGTTGAGAAAGACGTATTGCAGCGGGCTTTAAAGATAAAGAATGCACAACCTTGCCTTTTGGTCGCCCCATGTGTGAAATCAAAATAATTTTTGCTTTGTTTTCAAGAAGATATTTTATTAAGGGCAGCGTTTGGCGGATTCTGTTATCATCAGTAATATGTAAATCTACATCCATTGGGAGGTTGTAATCTACGCGTACCATTACCCGTTTTCCTGACACATTAATATCTCTTACTGATTTCATTGTTAATCTCCGATGCTATATTGTTTAACACCATTTATCTTTTTTTTCTCTTGCCAAGCTCTTTTTCCTTGACCATCTTTCAAAGAAGCCAATAACACCAGCCTTTTCTCCACGCTCCACCATCTCCTCTCTGACATCTATCCCCTTTAATCCAGCCATTGCCTTTCGTAAACATGATGTTTTGTGGGCACAAAGATACATACAATTGTCGGGAGTCTCACGTAAACCTCTGACACCCATTGGAAATACGATTTCTAAATTGCCAAAACATTCAGGGATAGATTCAGAGCCAGCATCTGTGGATTGGAAACAAGCGGTTGTGCTGTCAGTTTGGCGTTTGTTATTATCAACCATTGCGTTCAAACTCCCTGTTAAACTCAGCAATATAGCCATTATCTGCAAAACTGTAGTAACCCTCATCACCGGTTATTACATGCTCATGCACAGTAATTCCAACATGACGACAGGCAAAAACAAGCCTTCGGGTAATAGCGATATCTTCAGGAGACGGCGTAAAATCTCCTGACGGGTGGTTATGGGCAAAAATAATTGAAGCTGCACGGTGTTCAAGTGCCTTAACAATAACCTCTCTTGGATAGACTGAACTCATGGTTAACGTGCCTTGAAACAGAATCTCAAGAGCATTGACCCTGTTTTTTGCATCAAGAAATACACCTGCAAAGACCTCTTTTGTTCTCTGACCAATGGCATTTTTAAGATAGTGAATAAGATCGCTTGAGTTGGTTATCACATCACGACCAGTAACCTTTTTTTGAAGATACCTGTCTGCCACCTCTTTTATCAGCTTCAATCCAAAAATATTTGCCTCCCCTACTCCGCTTACGCGCGAAAGCTCTTCTGGATTTGCCTCAAATACACCCTGAAGAGTCTTGAATTTGCCGATTAAATCTTTTGCTGTTAATTTGCAGTCTTTACGTGGAGTGTTAAGGGTAAGAAGAAGCTCAATAACTTCGTAATCAAGAAATCCAGCGAGTCCATTCTGAAGAAACTTCTCACGAAGTCTTTTTCTGTGCCCCTCTTTCTCTTTATTATCATTACTCATCTTATTTCCCTTGCTCAATGGAAATTGCAAATAATAATACATATTTTAATATTTTGATCTGATAACATACTGGGTTCTGGCTTTAGTGTTTGAAGATTAGTCCTCACCTTCATGTCCTTTCTTCGTCATCCGATTCCACATCCAAATCATCATAGTCTTCTTCATCTGAATCATCATCATTTTCATCTGAATCATCGTCGTAATCATCTTCTAAATAACTCTCTTCATCTGAGTCAGACAAATCTTCTTGTAGTGTATCATGTTCCTCATTTTGAGCTTCTTGAAGGCAGTCTCGATCCTCATCGTTACTATCTAAACATTCTTGAACCTTATTTCTGCCTTCATCCTCTGGAAGCCTTGCCACAGCGATAAGTTTCTCTTCATCAGAAAGATTGATAAGTCGCACACCCTGGGTGGCTCTGCTTATTGTGGAAATACTCTTCACATTGATTCTGATTAGTTTTCCCTTATCAGTTACAACCATAAGCTCATCACTATCATCAACCAGAAGCAGCGATACCATCATACCGTTGCGTTGTGATGTCTTGATCGAAAAAACCCCTTGTCCACCACGAGCCTGTGAATTGTATTCTTCAATTCTGGTTCTTTTCCCATATCCGTTTTCGGTAACAGTAAGAAGAGTTCGACCATGACTTAGTGCCTCCATTCCGACAACCTG
>CAXNND010000092.1:0-6857 GCA_964203105.1 Desulfamplus sp. | reverse complement strand
TGCAGGAGATAATTCAATATCTTTTTTCAGGCATCACAACCGGCTCTATCTATGCTGTTATTGCTGTAGGGCTTTCTATGCTCTACAGCTCCACTGAGCTTATTAACTTTTCTCATGGTGAATTTGTGATGCTGGGAGCAATGGGTATTGTTACATTATGGGTGCATTTCGCGTTACCCCTTCCAGTGGCATTTTTACTGACTGTTGCAGCCGTCGCTTTCATGGGTATGCTCTTTGAGCGGCTTGCAATAAGAACCGCAAAAAAATATCAACCAATAACACTTGTCATTATTACTGTCGGAGCTTCTATTCTGCTCCGAGGGGTTGCCATGATACTCTGGGGAAAGGATCCGTTCAATGTTCCGCCATTCTCCTCCCACGAGTCAATCGAGATTGCAGGAGCGGCTTTACTTCCTCAGAGCCTCTTTATTGTTGTAGCGGCTTTTCTTCTTGCCGGTGCTATCCATCTCTTTTTTAAGCAGACACTAACAGGCAAGGCAATGGTTGCCTGTGCTGTAAATAAAAAGGCTGCATGGCTTTCCGGTATTCCATCAAAAACAATGGGGGTGCTTGCATTTATCATCAGCACTGGAACTGGTGCTGCTGCCGGTATCTTTATTGCCCCAATCACAATGAGCAGCTATGACATGGGCACCATGCTCGGGCTTAAAGGTTTCTGTGCGGCTATGATTGGCGGGCTTGGCAGTCTCTGGGGGGCATTTGCCGGCGGAATTTTGCTTGGTGTGCTTGAATCGCTTGGTGCCGGTCTTATCTCCTCAGGATTGAAAGATGCAATTGCCTTTATCCTCCTTCTGTTAATTTTGTATATCCGCCCTGGCGGTCTTTTTTCTGCAAAAGTTGCAAAACGATTCTGATCCCGTTATTTTCGCTGCCTATTTCCGCTTTCCAGTTTATTAACACCTTATTGTAAAAATATAACAAACTCTCAGTTATATAAAGACAGGCTAATATTGTGGTTAAACAAAAACGAATATTAATTGAACAATCTATTTTCATTCTTGTGGTTATCATTTGTGGTCTTGTTGTTGAAAATACCTATTACCTCCAGATTCTCACCTTTATTGGAATCAACACATTGCTTGCTTTGGGACTTAACATGCTTATGGGATATGCCGGACAGGTATCTCTTGGACATGCCGCATTTTACGGAATTGGTGCATACACCACAGCTATTCTCTCTACCACCTTTGGAATTTCTCCCTGGATTGCCCTTTTGGGTGCTGTAGGTGGGGCTATCCTTGTTGCATTTGTTGTGGGACTTCCAACCCTCAAACTTTCTGGTTACTATCTTGGCATGGGAACTCTTGGATTTGGCATGATTGTCAATATAATCTTCAGGGAGTGGAGTGGTGTGACCGGCGGCTCATCAGGATTTGTTGGAATACCCATGCTTGAAGCGGGCAATATCATATTTGATGCCGGCAGAAACTACTTTTTTTTAGTGTGGGGCGTGGTCTTTGTTGCTATTGTGATCTGCCGACGCATCCTCTCCTCACGCATGGGGCGTGCTCTTCGCTCCATTCATGATGGTGAGAATGCCTCAATGGCAGTCGGGGTCAATACCCATTTCCTGAAACTCCAGATTTTCATGTTCAGTGCAGCTCTTGGATCAGTCGCCGGATTTTTGTATGCTCACTTTGTGATGTTTATCAGCCCTGAATCATTTGGTTTCATGGTCTCTGTGAAGATGGTGACAATGGTGGTTATCGGTGGCATGGCAAGTGTCTGGGGTGCAATTCTCGGAGCATCACTTTTGACCCTGCTGCCTGAGGTGTTGCACAGCTTTCAGGAGTATGAGATGATTATTTTTGGACTGATTCTTATGCTGGTAATGATTTTTATGCCACAGGGTCTGACAAGGGGACTGCTTGATATTTATGAGCATTCGCGTAAAAGGGCTGGTAGGTAAAATGATATAAGCAGGAGGAGTTATCAACTAAAAAAAGGAATAATTCAATGGCAAAAGAATGGATTTTAAACAGCGTACTCAATAGATTTCAATTAAACTTCAAAAGGAATGTTGGAGCTGTTTCAGAAGAAATCAGAAAATGCTCACCCAAACAACTTGAAGATTGGGAAGATTACTATTTCAAAAATGTGCGTGATAAAGATCATATTATCCAACTTGGCAAAAAATTATACATTAAAATTACAGAGGTTGTTTATGCTGAAATTGACCAAATAACTGAGAAAGACTGTATAGATTATATGGTTCAACTTGTAATTAATCGAACCTATGATGGTTATACAACTGAAATTTCAACAATTTATGGTCAGCTTTCAAATATTCTCGACGTTAAAATTGAACCCGCACCAGATAAGTGGGATAGGTTATATAATATCGATTTTTTTATAGAAATAAATGACAAATACATTGGATTACAAATTAAACCTGTCTCAAGCATTAATAGCATACCCCAAATATTTAAAGAAAAAGAAATACAAAAAAATACCCACATTAAGTTTACCAATGAATTTGGAGGAAATGTTTTTTATATCTTTTCTATAAAAGAAGGAAAGAATAAAAAAATACATAATACTGAGATAGTAGATGAAATAAGAAAAGAGATTGTTCGGTTGTCAAAATGAAAACCAAGCATCAATTCTTGTTTCAGGACAGTAGATGTTTGTCAAATCTCACATCGGATACAGTCGCCCTTACTGTAACATCCCCACCTTATCCTATGATAGCAATGTGGGATAATTTATTCATAGAGCAAAACAATCAGATCGCAGATGCACTTAATAAAGATGATGGAAACAGTGCATTTGAACTGATGCATATAGAGTTGGATAAGGTTTGGGAAGAAGTACAACGAGTAACTAAATCTGGTGGCTGGGTAGCAATAAATATTGGTGATGCAACACGCAAGATTGGTAACTATTTTCAATTATATTCAAATCATACAAGAATTACTTCCAAATTTATAGCAATGGGTTTTGATGTACTGCCACTAATTTTATGGAAAAAAACAACTAATTCTCCTAATAAATTTATGGGATCCGGGATGCTTCCATCAGGAGCTTATATTACATTAGAGCACGAATATATTTTGCTTTTCAGAAAAGGTCATAGAAGAGAGTTTAAAACAGCGGAAGAAAAATATAATAGAAACACAAGTGCGTTTTTTTGGGAAGAGAGAAACAGATGGTTTTCTGATACCTGGGATTTACAGGGTGTTTATCAAAATTTATTTAATTGTAAAACCAGGGAACGGAGTGCCGCATTTCCTTTTGAGCTGCCCTATCGAATTATTAATATGTATTCAGTAAAAGGAGATGTTATTTTTGATCCGTTTGTTGGAACGGGAACTACCTCGTTGGCATCTGCAATTTCGGAAAGAAATTCAATAGGGCTGGAGATTGATATTAACTTTCAGGACATAATTTTTTCCAAATTCAATAAACTGCCAAGTAAAAGTTATGAATTAGCAAAATCAAGAATTGACCAACACCTCTCATTCATCAAGGAGTATATCTGTAAAAAGGGTAAAACTAAGCATCGTAATAATAATTATAATTTTCCAGTGGTAACGAATCAGGAAAAAAACATCTCAATTTCATATATAAATACCATTGATTTTAATGCTAACATTTTTTTAGCTAATCATTGTGAATATAATTTTAAAACTGAAACTGAATTTATTGTCTTTGGTGGACATAATCAACCACAACAAGTATCACTTTTTTGAATTTTGAAAGATTGACAAGGGAAATGATATTGACTGATAAAACACAACCAAACATTGCAGTGCCCCAAGAGATATTAAAAGTCTCATCTCTGACCAAAATGTTTGGTGGGGTAAAGGCACAGGATAATCTCTCGTTTTCGATTGAAAAGGGCCTTGTGTGCGGCTTGATAGGACCTAACGGTGCTGGTAAAACAACGCTTTTCAATATGATCACAGGGATTTATCCTCCTGATGAGGGTGAGATTCTCTTTTTGGGCAAAACTACAAAAAATATACCTGTCCATAAACTGGTAAAAGCCGGTATTGCCAGAACATTTCAGCATGTTGAGCTTTTTGGGAGTATGACCCTGATTGAAAATGTTCTTGTAGGAATGCATGTCAGAACTAAAAGCGGATTCTGGGGGGCTGTTATCAAAATGCCTTGGGTTATTCGGGAAGAGAGGATGGCAAGAGAGACTGCAGAAAATCTTTTAGAATTTACAGGACTGACAGAATATACTCACCGCCCTGCAGGTGAGCTACCCGTAGGAAGACAGAAAATGGCAGAGATTGCAAGGGCATTGGCATCAGAGCCAACCCTTCTTTTACTTGACGAGCCTGCTGCCGGATTGAATGCAGTTGAGACTGAGTCATTGGGGCAACTCATTCAGAAGGTTAAGCAAAAGGGTGTTACAATGATGCTTGTCGAGCATGACATGAGCCTTGCAATGGGTATTTCAGACAGGATTATTGTCCTTGATCGGGGGAAAAAACTTGCTGAGGGAACTCCAAGAGAGATTCAAAATAATCAAGATGTTATGGAAGCATATTTGGGACAGGGATAACTTAAGTCGGGTTAATTTATATCTATGCTTAGAATAAAAAATTTAAAATGTAGCTATGGCAGTATCATGGCAGTGCAGGGGGTTAGCCTCTCTGTCAGACAGGGAGAGCTGATATCAATTATCGGTGCCAATGGTTCAGGTAAAAGCACTATGTTGCTTGCTATATCTGGACTTTTGACAACATGGAGTGGCGAAATTATTTTTCAGGATCAGAATCTCAAGGGGATGTCTCCACCGGCAATTGTAAAGCAAGGTATCAGCATGGTTCCAGAGGGCAGACAGATATTTTCACCTTTAAGCGTGATGGATAACCTGAAAATGGGGGCTTATACCATATATCGGAAGGGTCTGAAAAAACAGGTTGAAGATGATCTTGAGATGATAATGGAGATGTTTCCAATTTTAAAAGAGAGAGCAGAGCAGCTTGCAGGAACTCTGTCAGGAGGGGAGCAGCAGATGCTTGCCATTGGCAGGGCATTAATGGCAAGACCCCGTCTTCTGGTGTTGGATGAGCCTTCAATGGGACTTGCACCAAAGATTGTGGAGATGATTTTTGCCATTATTCAACGGCTAAGAAAGGACGGTGTGACCATTCTTTTAGTGGAACAGAATGCAAGGGCTGCATTGAAAATTGCAGACAGGGCTTATGTGCTTGAAACAGGAAAAATGGTGCTTCAAGGAAGTGCGGAAGAGCTTTTGGTGGATGATGATGTAAAAAGGGCATATCTTGGAAGGGATTACGGCAACTTCTATGACGGGAGAGATTAAATATGAACAAATTAACCATTGAAGAAAAAAATCAACTTAAGCTTGAGCGTCTTCAGAGTACTCTGAATCGTGCATACAAAAATGTCCCTTTTCACCGCAACCGGTTTCTTGAAAATCATCTATTACCTGAAAATGTTGTATCATTGAATGATATCGAACGTTTGCCTTTCATGGATCGCTCGCACCTTGGAATACACTATCCCTATGGACTGTTTTCTGTTCCTCTGCGGGATATTGTAAGAATTCACACTGCACCTGGAACCGGTATAAACCCATCAATCAGTGGCTACACAAAAGCAGATCTTCTGATCTGGCAGAAACTGGTTGCCCGAAGCCTTGAAGCTGCCGGAGTCACCTCAATGGATATTCTTCAGATTAATCTGCCTCCAGGTCTTGCCAACTGGGGGCGTGATTATAAGGATGGTGCCGAGAATATAGGTGCAAGTGTAATTCCAAATTCCCCTCTCTCCCTTGAAAAGACCCTTATGGTTCTTCGGGATTACAAAACAACAACTTTGGTGACCACGTTGGCTTTTGCCGAGCAGCTTATGGATTATATGTTTGAAAGTGAACGAAATCCCAATGAATTTAACCTTAAGAGAATAGTTCTGGTTGGTGAGCCTGTAGGAGCAGAGCAGATTAAGAACCTTGAAGAGCACCTTCATGTTGATGTCTGGCTCAATTACGGGCTGAGTGAAATTCCAGGACCTGCGATTGCCTTTGAGTGTCTCCACCACTGTGGTATGCACATCAGTGATGACCATATACTGCCTGAAATTATTGATCCTGTAACAAGGGAAGCTGTACCACCAGGGCAAAAAGGCGAGCTTGTTTTGACAAATCTCTCTGCAAGAGCCTTTCCCCTGATACGTTTTCGTACTGGAGATATGGCGAGATTTATAAATCATTCGTGTGAATGTGGCTCTTCGTTGATGACTATGGAGTGGCTACCTGAACGGGCTGATAACATGATGATAATATCCGGTATTAAAATATCCCGTGAACAGGTAAGAATCTATCTCAACGATGCACTTGGGTTAGGAGGAGAGTCAAATAAAAATTCAAGCCCTGAATATAAGAATCTACAACCTGAAAATGAACATTCCAGAAATGAACCAGCTCTCGAAAAAATCCGTCACCACGGCACCGAGATTCTTGCCATTGAACTGCCTATTGATGACTCCCTGTTTTCTGATGAGATAAAAAATTTAGAAAAACTGATGATAAATACATCAGAAAAATTGGCAGAGCTTATAGGGGTACCTGTTAAAATAACGCTGACAGAAAAAACAGCCCACAAATAAAAAACGACCGGAAATTATCAATTCGATCGTTTTTGTTTGTATTGATTTTATATCTCTTGCACTGACATGGGCTTGTATCATAAGAGGTTTAGAGGACGAGCGTTGTTGTTGATAGAAAGCTCCCTGCTTGCAGCAGTTCTGTTCCACTGTTTGTTCACCATAGCAACATGCTGGAAAAAGAGATTTCTGAATTGTTTTGGAAGTGGGTTACCAAGCGGTAATTTGAGTTTCCGGTAATCCACATATTG
>CAXNND010000091.1:0-6879 GCA_964203105.1 Desulfamplus sp. | reverse complement strand
AAGCTCTTTATATCTTTTTGTGTCATGCCCACCTGAATGTCCATAAGGTGCAAGTCCCATTAACTTGTACTCTCCGCTGTTTACCTTGAATCCGCAGTATGCTGTGAATGCAGAGTAAAGAAGTCCAAGAGAGTGGGGAAAAGCAAGTTCTCGCAGATTGGTTATGCTGTTGCCCTCTCCATGACAGATGGTTGTTGTTGCCCACTCACCAACGCCATCAATGGTTAAAATGGCTGCATCATCAAAAGCAGATGGATAAAATGCGCTTGCCGCATGGGAAAGGTGATGTTCAGGAAAGAGCATTTCCGGTTTTTTTTTAGGGTTGGTTTTAAATTCTGATTGAACATTCAATTGATTTTTATGAGATTTTTCAAATTGAGCAATATTGTCAATCTCTCTCCTGATATTACCCCTCATAAAAAGTTTCTCTTTAATCCATACCGGCATTGAAGATAGAAAACTTTTTAGACCTGCAGGGGCAAATGCGTGATATGACTCAAGAAGTCGTTCAAATTTTATGTAGGGTTTGTCGTAAAAGGAGAGCACGTCAACCTCTGAGATGGCAATTCCAGCTTCTGATAATACATACCTTACTGCATTGGAAGGAAATGATGGATCATGCTTTATTCTTGAAAACCGCTCTTCTTGGGCAGCGGCAATTATATTCCCATCAATTACAAGAGCGGCGGCACTGTCGTGATAAAATGCTGATATTCCGAGTATTTTTTTCATTATGTTAAACAGTGGTTCAATTTATCTAAAAAAGTGTATAAATAAACGGAGCAATTGCCGTTCCGCTGGTAAAGAAAATTAATGATCCAAATAAAAGAAGGCTTAAAATAATCGGCATCAGCCAGAATTTTTTTCTCACCTTCATAAAACCCCAGAGGTCCTTGAGAAAATCCATAAGAATAAATATTCCTGATTTTTAACGTTAACAGATAGATGATATCATTTAGAGCATTTTAATACTTAATCTCTAATTTGAATGTTAAAAAGGTTTTTCCATGTCACTTGACATATATCGATGCTCTCTTGTTAAAAATGCCGATGCCTCATCTTTTTTCCATCGTTTCAGTTGAAGAGGATCACTGCCTGTAATTTGACGCAGATAACCGATTGGAATAACAATTACTATAAATAAAATAGTCAAAATAATTGCCGAAGAACAACGCCCAAGAAAGCCGGATAAACCAAACCAGATTATGGCAAAAGGTCTGAATATAATAGGTGCTGTCATAGCAATAATAAGCAGAACAGTAATTGGAATAAACAAAGTATTATTTTTTGTGGCAATTGCAATTATGAGAAGAATAAGAATAAGAGCAAGTCCTGCATCTTTGTCATCTGTGTGTATTTTGTCTTTATTGTGCATGGATATTTTTATATTTTGTTGAGCCATAGCCACTCCATTTTTAATAATATCTTTACTGAGTATGAGCTTTACTGGCGATAGTTGAGCACAGGATAGATAACCAGTCTTAATATTTATACATGGCGGGTATTACAGCAATCTTGCATATTTTGTCAATTGATAAAGAATATCTTGCACTTTAATGGAAAAATTGTTAGCAGATTCAAAAATTATCATAATATTGCATCAATCAGCGGATATCCATGAAACAATACAAAAATCCAAAGCTCACAATTGTCTTTCTAAATTTCAACAGGCTTCAAGATACTGTTAAAACAACAGGGTATCTTAAGCAATTTTGCTACGGCAGAAAAGATATTGAGATTATTGCTGTTGATAATAGCTCTACAGATGGAACTCGTCAATTTTTGGAATTACAATCTGACTGGATTATTAGTTTATATCTAAAAGAAAATCTTGGCATTGAAGGGTTAAACTGTGGCTTTATAATGGCTAAAGGGGAGTATATTCTTGTTTTAGATGATGATTCTCACCCATTGAACCTTGCGACTATTGATCTTCTAATTGACTCTCTTGACAGATATAAAGATGCGGGAGCTATTGCGTGCAAAATAGAATCAGAAGATGGCACACCTTTTAAGACCTGGCATATTCCAGATACAAACATTGCCAATTTTTGTGAATCACCGGCATTTGTTGGGTGTGGTTTTGCAATAAGACGTGATATTTTCAAGCAAATAGGCTGGTTTCCAGCTAAGTATTTTCTCTATCAAAATGAGATTGATGTTGCGATCAAGATAAGACGGCTTGGGTATAAAATATACTATAATCCAGAGTGTAGAGTAGTGCACCGAAACTCCTCTTTAGGAAGAGCTGGCTGGCGTCAGGTTTTTTATCCCACAAGAAACACCATCTGGCTGTTGAGAGAGTATGCACCCTTTCCAATGTCTGGCTATTATATCTTCTCAAGGCTCTGCTTTGGATTTGTAAGAGCTGTGGAGTCTGGTGAATATAAATGGTATGTCAAAGCTCTAAAAGAGGCTTTTTTTTGCAAAATTCCAAAACATTCTCTCAGCTCCGTATTACGTAAAAACTTTCTAATTCTGTGGCATCAGAACAGCATTGTTCATCATATAAAATGGGCATTGCAGCGTTGATGTGGCCTTGTTTACTCTTATTGTCTTTATTAGCGAGGCTGTGGTAGTCTCTTATGACCGTTAACAATATAAAAAGTTTTAGCCATCCAATGCTCATATCAACTCTTCTTGTTTCAAACAATAACCAAAAAGATTTGGAACTGCTTTTACCATCTTTAGAACTTGCATTAAAAAATTTGCATCTGCAACTAAACGAGATTTATATCGAAAAATATTTGAGCGAGATACTTTTAGTAGATAACTGCTCATCTGATCTGACGGTTGAATTTGTTGAAAAAAATTTTCCTGATGTTGTGATTACTAAAAACAGAAAAAAGATGGGATACGGTGCAAACCAGAATCAGAATATCGTAAAAGCTGAAGGAAAATTTATACTTCTGATCAACCCAGATATGGTTGTGCCGCCTGATATGTTCAATATTATGATTAGATTTATGGAGCAGAATCATTATGCAGGTATAGCAACCTGCAAGGTGTGCAATATAGATGGTTCATGTCAATATCTGAACAAAAGAGAACCGGCAATCCTTGATCTTTTTATAAGACGATTTTTTTCGCCCCGCCTTATCCCTGTGTTGCCAAACAAAATTGAGAGTATCGTAAAAACAAGGCTTGATTTATATGAAATGCGTGATACCGGATATGACAAAATTATGGATGTACCATTCATATCAGGGTCGTTCATGTTTGCCAGAGCCTCTGTTATCAAACAACTGAATGGATTTGACGAGCGGTTTTTTATGTATTTTGAAGATGTTGACCTCTGCAGAAGGGTAAGAGCTATAGCACGATCCATCTATTGTCCTGATGTGAGCGTCGTTCACCGTTGGGAGAGAGCATCCCATAAAAGTCTGAAATGGACATTTATTTTTGCATTAAGCGGTCTGAAATACTTTCATAAATGGGGTTTCAGATTTACATGATGGATAGAACTTTTATAAAAACAGCATTGGTCACAGGAGCAACTGGAAAGATCGGCAGGCTACTTACTAAAGAGCTACTAAGGCAAAACTTTAGAGTACGCCTCTTTTTAAGAGATAGAACTGTCAATTTTCAATCCATCTTCTCTTGTTCAATAGAACCATCATCCACCATAGTTCAGCCTAATCCAAACATTGAGATATTTTTTGGAGAAATAACAGATTATCACTCTGTTGTTGCTGCTGTATCTGGTGTAGATTATATCTTCCATCTTGCCGCCCTTCTCCATATTAACAACCCACATCCATCCATGTATGGAAAATACTATGATGTCAATGTTATCGGCACAAAGAACATTGTTGATGCTGCATCTAAGGCAGGGGTTAAAAGAGTTGTAATCTTTAGTACAATATCTGTTTATGGTACAAATATACCAAATTATTTACATTCAAATAAAGAAATTTTTTCGGATATCCAGACGTTTTCTGAAGTATCACCTGTAAATCCTTTGACCATATACGCAAAAACTAAACTGCTTGCTGAACAATATTGCTCTTCTAATGTGACTGTTTTGCGTATTGCATCTGTATATGGTACGCATATGGCCGGAAACTACCTGAGACTGATTCAGGCTGTTAGGAGAGGTTTTTTTTCTATTCCTGTCAATAATAAAGGTTTGTCTGTTTACAGGACTCTTATACACGAAAAGGATGTTGTTTCAGGGGCAATTCTTGCAGCAACCCACCCTGAAGCCGCAGGTAGAACATACAATCTAACCGATGGAGAGATTCATTCTCTTGAGGATATTGTTAAAGCTATTGCAGATGCCCTTTCTGTAAAGGTATTTATATTTAATAGCCCTGAAAGAGTGATTCGTAGTGTTGCTAATCTTTTAGACATATTAAATAAGAAGATAATTCAGCCATATACCGATCAAGCATATAACAACAAATCAGTGTATATATATAGAATCATAAATAAGATTAATAACAGTATAGAGAAAGCACTCTATAGTTTTGATAAACTGACTGAAAATATTGCAATAGATGGTTATAAAATACAAAGAGAGCTTGGATTTCAACCTAAATATAATCTTCAAAGTGGGTGGTCTGACGCTTTAGTAAAACAAAGAGGCGCAATTTCAGGAAAAAGTGTAAATGTACGTAATCTAAATCCTTAACTTCAAATTCCGAATGGCTTACCGAATTGGTTGATTGGTTCATGAATTACTATATTTAAGAAAAAAATAACTTTGCAATATTTTTAAATTGACAACTATTTTGTATTGGTGTTTTATAGTTGAAATTTTTGGATCGCAAAGATTTTTTGTATCCGACAAGTTTAAGGTTTATCAGGCTAATTTTACTTTTTAAAAATTTTTAATTTCAAGGAGAAAAATTATGTTTATTAAAAAAGGCTTTTTTGTAATGTTTGTTGTAATGGTCGTCTTTTTCTTTACATCTTCTATTTTTGCATCTGACGCTAAGAAAGATGAGAGTAAACCAGAAGCTGCTGCTGTAAAAACTGAAGTTGGAGCTAAAGTAAAGCCCGCAGAACAACCCCCACAAACTGATGTCAAGGCATTAAAGACGATAAACATCAATAAGGCCACAGCAGTGGAACTTAGCTCTGTTCTGAAGAAAGTAGGACCTAAATATGCTGCTGCTATTGTTAAATACCGTGAAGAGAATGGTGAATTCAAATCACCTGAAGATATCAAAAAGGTAAAAGGGATCGGTGATAAAATATATAATCTCAACAAAGAGATAATTGTGACGCAAGACTGATTTGTATGTTAAAAGGGATAAGAATCTGAATATCTAAACGGGTTCTTTGTCTCCGCCTCTTCTCTTATAGATACTTGATAATTATAAAATTTATGTTATTATTGATAACCATATCGAAATCGATATGGTTATTTTTTTATATTTATAGCGTTTTAATAATTTAAGAACACTTTAATGACCAAAAAAACTAACAGGAGAAATTAATGCTGGACAGTGTAAGGGCATATTCACTCAGAACTTTAGTGATCATTACTCTTTTTATGGTTATGCTCACTATATTGGTTGATGCTGGTCTCTATTGGGTAATTAAGCAGCTCTTGGTTGCTATGTCACCAGACTCTAATTTAAGACTCGTTATACCAGGTTTTGATATAGAAATCATGATACAAAGTCTTTCAGATATTACAAAAAATCTCAATCTGTTATCAGATAATTTTTTTGTATGGGTAGTTCCTGTAACTGCAATGTTTTTTATGATGTCATCAATTCTTTTATGGTTTGTAATTAAAATATCTGTATCCTCCATTTTCTCTTCTTCTATCTGTTTGCCAGAAACATCAATTTCTAAGTCTTCTAAAAACAGGTCTGAATCTGACGTGGTTAAAGTAGGTCAACGTGAAGATAAAAAAGACCATGCAGATCGTAGGATTGAACAGGATCGCCAACGCCGCCTTTTTCTTCATTTTCTTTCTGTGCTTCAGCGAGAGGGGAGGATTCTTGATTTTTTTAGCGAGGATTTAACTCTTTACGATGATGAACAAATTGGTGCCGCGGTGAGAAGCATTCAGGAAGAGTGCAAAAGAACAGTTGAGAAATACCTTTCCCCTGTTCCTGTGCTAAATAAGGAGGAGGGTGATCTGGTTAATATTGAAGCTGGATTTGATCCTGATTCAATAAAGCTCACGGGCAATGTATCAGGGCAACCCCCATTTAAAGGCATTTTAAGACATAGAGGATGGAGAGCCGGGAAAAAAGATGTTCCTAAATTGTCCGATGTTATCGATTCATCAATAATTACTCCGGCTGAAGTGGAAATTGAATAATAACAGTACCTTTGATATTCAGTTAAGCTTTTATAATCCTTGAAATAAATAGTTGATCCAGCAAAGTAAATTAATAACCTGAAACAATGCGATGGAGTTTGCAGTGAAAAATGCCCGTTATATTGTCGGAATAGATCTTGGAACCACCAACAGTGTTGTTGCATACTTAGATACTCAAGTCACTGATCTAAAAAATAGTGTTACAGGAAATAGTGAAAAAGCAAATGACGAAAGAGAAACCATTGGAATATCTGATATAAGAGTTTTTCAGATTCCCCAACTGACAGATTCAGGGGTGGTTGATAAAAGAGATGTGTTGCCATCATTTTTATATATAAAAGATGGGCATGAAACAGGCAGTGAGTCGTTAAATCTACCATGGAGCAATCCAGAATTAGATACCTATGCTGTAGGAGAATTTGCAAGAGATCGTGGTTCTGAAGTTCCACAGAAACTTATATATTCATCAAAATCATGGCTTTGCAATCAGGCTGTCGACCGTGAAGCCCCTATTCTTCCATGGGAAACATCAGATAATGTGCAAAAAATGTCACCAGTGATAGCAGCGTCTGCTATTTTAAACCATATTAAAGATG
>CAXNND010000090.1:0-6886 GCA_964203105.1 Desulfamplus sp. | reverse complement strand
AGTATCCCCTGCTTGTTATCTTCCAGGAATTTGTAATTTTTTATATATCCCTGCTCTTTCAGCACCCGCGCCATCTCTATTTTCAATTTGGACCCGGGGATATCCACTTTTGCGAACTCAGCTTTTCCACCATTTCTGATTCTTGTAAGCATGTCCGCTATGGGATCACTCATTGCCATATTTATCTCCTGATCAGATTTTATCTATTTCTAAATCAATTGAAACATTTATTATTTTACACAACTTGTTATCTACAAAATTTTTCATAATAACAAGCATAGAGCTTAACACAATACAATGATTTCTACTACCAGCTTGATTTTGTAACACCAGGTAGCTTACCAGCAGATGCAAGATTTCTGAAACAGATTCTGCATATACCTGCTTTTCTGATAAATCCTCTGGGTCTTCCACATATTGGGCATCGATTGTATGCACGAACCTCAAATTTCTGCTTTCGTTCTGCCCTAACAATAAGAGACGTCTTTGCCAAAATCTCCTCCTAATTTTTAAAAGGCATCCCAAATAGTTTCAGGAGTGTCCTGCCCTCTTCATCTGTTTTTGCCGTAGTGACTATAGAGACATTAAGACCCTTGATACTGTCTGTCTTGTCATAATCAATTTCAGGAAAAATTATATGCTCCTTAATGCCAAGGCTGTAATTACCTCTTCCATCAAACGCTTTTCCAGATATTCCTCTGAAGTCACGCACACGCGGAAGTGCAATGTTGATCAGTTTATCCAAAAAGTTGTACATTTTTTCACTGCGAAGGGTCACCATGCAACCAATAGGCATACCCTCGCGAAGTTTAAATGCAGCAATTGATTTTCTGGCCTTTGTGATTACAGGTTTCTGTCCAGCAATCAACGATAGATCTCCTACCGCAGAATCAAGTAATTTTACATTTTTGATTGCTTCTCCAAGTCCTATATTCAATACAATCTTTTCCAACATGGGGATCTGCATCATATTCTGATAACCAAAGCTTTTCTTTAACTCTGGTATCACTTCTTTTTCATATATATCTTTAAGGCTCAATGTTTTGCTCCTCGGCTGCATGCTTAGGCGTCAATCTGTTCATTGCATTTTCTGCAGAATCGCACCTTTTTACCATTTTCGAGCTCTCTTATTCCAATGCGCACAGGCTTTACACACCCTGTGCACATAATCATAAGATTGGAATAATCAATCGGCATAGGTTTCTCCACAATACCCCCCTGGGGATTCCCCTGGGTAGGTCTCTGATGAACTTTTGCAATATTTACATTCTCAACTACAGCCCGATTTTTTTTCCTGAGCACCTTTACAACCTTACCGATTTTTCCCTTGTCTTTACCGGCAAGAATTTTAACTTTATCATCAGTTTTTATTCGTGTTTTTACTCTTTCCATTTGGAATCCTCTTAAATACTAAACCGTCATGCCCCTTAAGAGAGCACCACAGGCCGTGAACAATCAGATATAAAATTAATATCTATTTTCACGGGAAAACGGCTAAAGAACTTCAGGAGCCAAAGAAATTATCTTCATAAATTTTTTGGCTCTAAGCTCCCTTGCAACAGGGCCGAAAATACGGGTTCCAACCGGTTCGTTGGAATTGTTAATGATAACGGCTGAATTGTCATCAAATCTAATCATGGAGCCATCGGGTCTTGAAATTTCCTTTTTGGTTCTAACAATCACAGCCTTTACTACATCACCTTTTTTTACCTTGGCGTTGGGTATTGCCTCTTTCACTGAAACTACAATAATGTCCCCAATACCGGCATAACGTCTTTTCGAGCCACCAAGTACCTTAATACAATAAAGCTCCTTGGCTCCGGAGTTGTCTGCCACAGTCAATCTCGTCTCGGTTTGAATCATTTTTCAACTCCCCTTAAATCAAACTGCCCTCTTGACAATCTCACTGACCCGAAATCTCTTTGTTTTGCTCAAAGGCCTTGACTCTGTAATTTTAACAACATCACCAGTTTTACACTGGTTTGTTTCGTCGTGAGCAGCATACTTTTTATATTTTTTAATATATTTTTTGTAAACAGTGTGCTGAACAAGTCTCTCAACCTGAACAACAACTGACTTTTCCATTTTGTCTGATACTACTGTTCCCAACAGTATTTTCTTTCTTCCTCTTTCATTCATGGCATCAACTTTTCTCAAATTAGCTAATATTTAAGTTCATCTCCCGCGATATTGTCATCAGGCGTGCTATGTCCTTTCTGATTTTCGGAAGAATGGCCGTATTCTCAAGCCTACCTACACCATGCTGAAAACGAAGATTAAAAAACTCTTTTTTCAGCTCGGCAAGTTTAATATGAATTTCATCTGCACTCATGGCTCTGATTTCACTTGTCTTCATGCGTTATACCCTTTCCACAAAGCGTGTTTTAACACAGAGCTTACTTGCGGCAAGCTCAAGGGCTTCAATAGCAAGTTCTCTTGGTACCCCTTCCATTTCATATAGAATCCTGCCAGGTTTTACGGCTGCAACCCAACCTTCAGTGGGACCCTTCCCCTTACCCATTCTTACCTCTGCAGGTTTTTTTGTAATAGGCTTATCAGGAAAAAAACGGATCCATGTTTTTCCAAGCCTTTTGATTTTACGGGTCATTGCAATACGGGCAGCTTCAATCTGCCTTGCATTTACATAACCACATTCAATAGCCTGAAGACCGAAATCACCAAAATTAAGTTCCGTTCCCCTGCTGGGCTTTCCCTTCAGCCTACCGCGCATACGTTTGCGGTATTTTACTTTTTTGGGACTCAGCATAATTATCTCCTTACCAGCATGTTAAGCTGTAACTTTCTGTTCAGCATTGAGCACTTCGCCTTTGAATACAAAGACTTTAATACCAATAGTCCCATATGTGGTCTGTGCTTCAATAAACCCATAATCCATATCAGCCCTGAGCGTATGCAGTGGAATTCTTCCTTCTTTATACCATTCAGTTCTGGCCATCTCTGCCCCACCAAGTCTGCCGGAACATATAATTTTGATTCCTTGTGCTCCAAATCGCATGGCAGAAGTAACACTTCTTTTCATTGCCCTTCTAAATGCAATTCTGCGTTCAAGCTGCAAGGCAATATTTTCCGCCACGAGCTGGGCATCAGTTTCTGGCCTGCGAACTTCTTTAATATCAATAAGAACCTCAGGCGAAACAATACCCTCAAGTTCCTGCTTCAAAAGAGCAATATCTGCCCCTTTTTTACCTATTATAATTCCTGGTCTTGCAGCAAACACTCTGACTCTGATGTGTTTTGAGAAACGCTCAATTTCAATTTTTGAAATTCCTGCATGATAGAGCTTTTTTTTCAGAAATTTTCTGATTTTATAATCTTCAAATACAAAACCGGCATACTCTTTATCAGCATACCATCTGGAGTCCCATGTTCCTGTGATACCTAGTCTTAATCCAATCGGATTTACTTTTTGGCCCAAGCCATTCCCTCCCTATTTAGACCGTTTCCGCAACTGTGACTGTTATATGGCTGGTTCTTTTCAGAATCCTTGCACCTCTGCCCCTGGCCCTGGCCCTGAATCTTTTCAAAGAGGGACCATGATCAACTGATATATTCTTTACAACGAGATCGTCAACATCAATTTCATTATTGTGCTCTGCATTGGCCACTGCGGACCTGAGGGTCTTTGATATAATATCGGCTGCCTTAAGAGGCATAAATTTAAGAAGATTCAATGCATCTTCCACCCTTTTCCCTTTTATAACATCCACAGGTGCACGCAGTTTAAACGGCGAAATACGCACATACTTTGTTACCGCCTTAACTTCCATCTGTATATCCTTTAACGTTAAAACCCGTCAGCTTATTTTTTCAGTTTAGATTTTTTATCCCCTGCATGACCATAAAAAGTTCGGGTTGGTGAAAATTCACCAAGTTTATGCCCTACCATGTTTTCCGTAACAAAGACGGGAATAAATTTTTTTCCATTATGCACTGCCAGTGTAACCCCAACCATCTCTGGAAAAATAGTTGACCTGCGTGACCAGGTTTTTATTACCTGATTACTTTTGCTCTCCTGAAGTGCTTCTATTTTTTTCAAAAGTTCCTGGGCTATATATGGGCCCTTTTTCAACGACCTTGGCATATCAGATCACCTATTTTATTTTTTCTTAGATCTTCTTTTTACGATATACTGATTAGATCTCTTGTTTTTCCGGGTTTTATAACCTTTTGCAGGCACGCCCCATGGACTACACGGCTGTCTTCCGCCAGAAGATCTTCCTTCGCCACCACCCATTGGATGGTCAACAGGGTTCATTGCCACACCCCTGACAGATGGGCGTATTCCAAGCCATCTGGTTCGACCAGCCTTACCTATGCTTATATCGCCATGCTTTTCATTGCCAACTCTTCCAATAGTTGCTTTGCATTTGATATGAATCATACGCACTTCACCTGAAGGTAGAAGCACTTGAGCATAGGTACCTTCTTTAGCCATAAGCCTTGCATAGGTACCGGCACTTCTAACAATCTGACCACCCTTGCTCTGCTTAAGCTCCACATTATGAATACGGGTACCAAGCGGTATGTTTTCAAGTGGAAGGCAATTGCCAGGTTTTATATCAGATTGTGGACCTGTCTCAATGACATCTCCCACAGATATATCCCTTGGTGCCAGAATATATCTCTTTTCTCCATCCGCATATACCAGAAGGGCAATGCGTGCACTTCGGTTTGGATCATACTCTATGGAAGAGACTTTTGCTGGAATACCATCTTTATCTCTCTTGAAATCAATTATTCTGTACTGCTTTTTGGCACCACCACCTTTGTGCCTGCTTGTTATTCTTCCGTATGAATTTCTTCCACCCGTTTTTTTCAGTTTTTTAATAAGAGATTTTTCAGGTTTATCTTTAGTTATTTCATCAAATGAAAAATATTCCTGTGCTCGTCTTCCGGGTGACGTGGGCTTTGTTTTCTTAATTGCCATTTTCTTATCCCTTTAAACACCTTCAAAAAAATCAATTCTCTGCCCGGGCATTAACCTTACAATGGCCTTCTTCCAGCCCCGTCTTTTTCCGAGTATCCGACCACGACGTTTTACCTTACCCTTTACATTCAACGTATTTACGGATTTAACTTTAGCATTGAAGATTTTTTCTACTGCATTTTTGATCTCCACCCGGTTTGCAGATGGTGAAACCTCAAAGGTAAGCTGATTCGCCTGCTCTTTCTGTAAGTTTGATTTTTCACTCTGAACAGGCCGTCTTATTATATCATATTCGATCATTATTTAAGCAAGCCTCCCTTCAATTGCCTGGATGGAAGATTCTAAAAGCAGCAGATTCTCATACTTCAGAAGATCATAAACATTAAGACCCTCTGTCTTAATTACTTTAATATTGGGTATATTCTGTGCTGAAAGAAAAAGATTTCTATCATCTCCACTAACGACAATAAGTACATTATTCAAACCAAGATTTCGGGTCACATTCATAAGTTCCCTTGTCTTAATCTGATTCAGCTCAAAAGAGTTGATTACAAAGAGTTCCTGGCTATGAAACTTCGAGCTTAATGCCATTTTCATGGCAAGACTCTTTACCTTTTTATTAACTTTATGCTCATAGGATCTCTGGACAGGCCCGAAAATGATCCCTCCACCCTTTCTGAGAGCTGACTTTATACCTCCAGCCCTTGCATTACCAGTCCCTTTTTGCCTGTACAATTTTCTCGTGCTTCCAGCAACATCTGATCTGCCTTTAGTAACAGCAGTTCCTAATCGCCTAGACGCAAGCTGCATTCTGACAACATCGTGCAGCACACTTTTTTTTACAGGAATGGTGAATATTTCATCAGGAAGGTTTACTTCTGAAACCTTTTCACCTGAACTGTTCAAAACATCTACAGCAGCCATATACTTCCTCATTAAAAAAATAACGACCATGCATCACTGCGAAATTGTTGCAATACCCACAGTCGTATAACCTACCAGGTTAATTATATTTATATCAGTGCGTTCTTAATATACTTATACCATTACTGCTACTTTTGAGATTTGGATTTAAATATCTCAAGAATACCTGTTTTAGCTCCAGGTACAGCACCTTTGATCAATATCAGATTTTGTTCCGGTCTGATGTCAATGATCTCAAGATTTTTGACTGTTTTTCTATCAACACCCATATGTCCTGGCATTTTTTTGCCTTTTATAATTCTTGATGGCCATGCACTGCAGCCAACAGATCCAGGTTCACGGATATTACGACTGCCATGTGATTTCGGTCCCATTGTGAATCCATATCTTTTTACAGTTCCCGCAAATCCACGTCCTTTAGAAATACCTGCAACATCAATCTTTTGACCCACAGAAAACATATCAAGGTTGATAAGCTGTCCTAATTGATAGCTCTCAGGAGCATCAACGCTGAATTCACGCAGAGCGGAAAATGCCGCTGACCCGCTTTTGGAAAAATGTCCGGCAGCAGGTTTGTTAACCTTTACGAGACTCTTTTCACCGAAACCCAACTGCAGTGCATTATATCCGTCAGTTTTATCCGATTTTACCTGAGTCACATAACATGGACCTGCTTGAACCACTGTTACAGGTATAAGACGACCATCAGATGTGAAAACATTGGTCATCCCGATTTTTTTTCCTAAAATTCCATTACACATTATCAATTCCCGCCTAACCTTAAAATGGTATTTAAGGCACTCTCTTTGCTTAAAGTTTTATCTGAACATCAACACCTGGCGAAAGATCAAGTTTCATAAGTGCATCAACTGTCTGCTGAGTTGGCTCAAGAATATCCATCAGTCGCTTATGGGTTCTGATTTCAAACTGCTCACGGGATTTTTTATTCACATGGGGAGATCTGAGAACACAGAATTTATTGATCCTTGTTGGAAGCGGTATAGGACCCACAAC
>CAXNND010000089.1:0-6995 GCA_964203105.1 Desulfamplus sp. | reverse complement strand
GAATCTATTTTGGTTCTTCCTGTTTTGATCATGGTAAAACCACCCATGTTCCGGTATGTATCAACAAGCTCTGTTGTTATCTCCACATATCTGTTTTCCAGTATCCCCTCTGGACCCAAGATAAATCCAAATAGTTTAGACTCTTTATTCGCCTTTTTTGCAGCATCAAAAATACCCGCAACAACATTATGTCCACCTGGAGCAGGTCCACCTGAAAAAACAATACCAATATTGCGTTTTTTGAAAAAATATTGTTTCCCTGATGTGTTACCAGGTGCACCGGCAACTAATTTCTGAACATTATTATGAATTATATCAGGCAAATGTTTTTCAGCTTCACGGTTGATTGCAAATCGGTATTGAGGCTGCTCTTCAAGAGATATGAACGCATCATCGTTCTCACTGGAAAAGACCTTGCATATTTGTGGAATAAAGGCTCTTCTGTCAAGAGTATCGCTGTTTATATCTGAAATTGCGGGTTCAATTTTTGGATGGTTCAAAAGTGTTTCAATAGAGATGATATCTGATACAACTGCCATTTTTTCAGCTCCATATTAACCCCGTTTTTTGTGTTAAACGGGGCTGTTCGTTCAAGTTCTGTTAGTTGGATAGAGTTATTTGTAAATTTATTAAAATTTAAACTCAACCATTACTCTACAACAACCACCCTGTTTCTGCCTTCATTTTTTGCTTTATAAAGGGCGGCATCAGCACGTTCAAAAACAGTTTCATGAGATTTATCTCCAATCCTGACCTGAGAGACTCCTATGCTTACGGTCATCCTGATGGTATCTGTCTTATAGATAAATTCAATTTTCTCAATACTCTTCCTTATTTTCTCTGCAACAATAACTGCCCCCTCGTTTGGAGTCTCAGGCATTACAACAACAAACTCCTCTCCGCCATACCGGGCAAGCATATCATTTTTACGAAGGACGGGAGCCGCTCTCCTTGTGATCTCCTGAAGACATTTATCGCCAATCGCATGACCATAGGTGTCATTGACCTTCTTGAAAAAATCAATATCAATCACAAGGATGGAAAAAATGTTCTGATATCTCAGAAACCTGTCCATTTCATTAGTAATACATTTAAGATATGCCCTTCTATTATAAGCCTTTGTTAATGGGTCCTGGTTAAGTTTTGTTTCAAGCTCCTTGGAGTGCCTGATGGCGTGATCTAACTCTTTTTTTAATTTGGAAAATCCGGCTTGAAAATCTGATCGGTTTTTTTCAGAAATGATTTTGACGGTTTTATCTTTCTCTGTCTTATCTTTGAGTGCACTTTCAATAGATGAGAGAGTTTGGGACACATGATTTTTGAGGTCTTCAAGGCGATCTGAGACATTAACACTGTTTTTGAGCTCGCCTATTTCACGATTCAACAGACTGCCAAACTCCTCACTCGATTCCACTGTGGTCTGGGTCTGTTCATAGGTGTTTGTAATACCAGCCTCAATCTGGAGAATTCTTTTTACAATCTCTTTGACAAATGCTGTTATCTTTTCCCTGTCAGCCCCAACATTGTAGATGTACTGCTGTATCAGGGAAAAAAGTTCATCTCTCAGCTTCGTTATCTCATCAAAGCTCTCTGAAGCATGGATAGCCGCTGCAACTTGATTAAGTTTTGGTGTGTATGCAGAATCAACAGTCTCTTTAAGTGAATTTACAAGATCAATATATCCCAACTTAAGATTTTCCAGATAGTTCCCTGTGCTGTCAGCGGACTTCAAAAGGCTTGAAAGAAAAGATGATTTCTCCTTATTAGATATAGGTTCATGAGTGTCTTTTAACATGTCACTCTGAATAGAAGTCAGAAGCTGTTCTATTTTTGTTTTTGGTGCACCATTTTTAATTGCTGTGCTCAGTTGCCGGAGTGATGCTGTAAATGCACTATTCTGATCTTCTATATAATCCAACATTGGAGGAAGATACTTTGCATACATATTAACAGTTGCCTGGAGAGCCTCTTCAGTTTTATTCAGCTCTTTTAAGAGCATCTCTTTCTGTGATTGAAGCTTTTCAGCTTTGGCGGTCAATTCAATAATATGCCTATCTTTATTTTTATCGTCTGTCATCTTTTGAAACCCTTGCAAATATATTTGGGGCAGAGACTGTAATGTGGACAGATATTATAACCTAGACAACTATCTGCAATACATAAGGATATTAAGCAGCTTGGATATATTATAGAATCTGCTTAAGAAAAAGCTTTGTTCTGTCATGGCTCGGGTTTGTAAAAAAATGTTCTGGTGTTCCTGTTTCAAGTACCTTTCCCTCATCCATAAAGATGACCCTGTCGGCAACTTCTCTTGCAAATCCCATCTCATGGGTGACCACCACCATGGTCATACCCTCTTTTGCAAGTGTTTTCATAACATCCAGAACCTCTCCTATCATCTCGGGGTCAAGTGCAGATGTAGGTTCATCAAAGAGCATGGCTTTGGGATTCATGGCAAGTGCCCTTGCAATTGCAACCCGCTGCTGCTGTCCACCTGAAAGCTGATCTGGATAGACACCCTTTTTGTCAGCAATCCCAACCTTGTTGAGCAGTTTCATGGTTATCTCGTCAGCTTCAGCGGTCGAGCGTTTTCGTACAACATTCTGGGCAAGATTGACATTGTCCTTTACTGTTTTGTGTGGAAACAGGTTGAATGACTGAAACACCATACCAATCTCTGCCCTAACTTTATTAATATCGGTTCTGGGGTGCAGAATATCAACGCCGTCGATAAGAATATGCCCCTGCTCTGCGGTTTCAAGTCTGTTCAAACATCTGAGAAATGTGCTTTTGCCGGAGCCTGACGGTCCGATAACCACGACAACCTCACCTCTTGCAATTCTTGCTGATACATTTACAAGGGCGTTAACCCTGTGAGGTACCATAAACGTTTTATATATATTGGTGACATCTATCATATTCAAATAATCCATGTTTCAAGAACATTCAAATGGTTGGCTGGAATAGATTTGACAAGTTTTTTTATAATTATCAAAATCCTGAACTAATATTTTCTACTCTACTCAAGAGTACATCGTCCGTTTCTCAAAATACTGCAAAAGCATTGACAGGGAAAAAGTTAATACAAGATAAAGAAGAGCACAGACAAACCAAAGCTCAAAAGGTTGAAGGCTTGTGGTTACAACCTCTCTTGTTGCCTTGCTCAACTCACGTATTGCAATGATTCCAAGCAGTGACGAGTCTTTGATAAGGCTTATGAACTGACCGGCAAGTGGTGGAAGAATTCTTCTGAATGCCTGTGGAAGTATAACATGGTACATGCTCTGTGAATAGGTCATGCCAAGCGAGCGGGATGCCTCAGTCTGACCACGGTGAATGGACTGAATACCTGATCTTACAATTTCAGCCACATAGGCTCCGGTAAAGGTGGCAAGAGAGGCAACTCCAAACCATAATGGAGGAATCTGTGTGATTCCGTAACGGGCAAGCATAGTGTTAAAGAGGGTTCCAAGTACAAAGTACCATATAAATATCTGCACCAGCAGAGGAGAACCTCGGACAAGTTCGATATAGGTGATGGCAAGCCATTTGAATGCAGGATTCGATGAAATTCTTGCAAGTCCGGTAAAAAGACCAAGAACTATACCAAATAAAATAGCAATAAAACTAACATACAGGGTCAACCATAAACCTTGAAGAAGGATTCCCACTTTCCAGTGCTTATAAGATGCAATAGTATCACCAGCAAAAACAAGGTCACCTTCAGAAATTTTTACATCATTTGAGGGGATTGTGTATTCTTTTTGTCCCCCACCATCTTCATTGATCTTTATAGTGGTATTACTTTCAGTAGTTTTAATCGAATCGACACTACCACCAGAGTCTGTTTTTATTAACACCTCTTCATGATAAAAGAAATACTGTGGTACCCTAAACCACCTCCATGTATAATCAATCTTTAATGTACAGTAATAAAGCCCCCCGATAAAGGTGGAGATGATTAAAAAAAAGACCACTATCCACATATAGTATGCTCTGGCCTGCTGTTTTTGAAGAAGAGACGTTGATGAATCCATTTTTTGGCATAACTCCTGTTATTAGCCCGTATAATTCATAAGCTTGTCTGTCAGCTTGAACATTGAATGAATTTTATTGGTTACCGGAAATTGCTGTAATAGAGATTTGAGAACTTTATAAAAGTTGTCAAATCTCTATAGC
Organism: Desulfamplus sp.; assembly: GCA_964203105.1. Taxonomy (GTDB): domain Bacteria; phylum Desulfobacterota; class Desulfobacteria; order Desulfobacterales; family Desulfobacteraceae; genus Desulfamplus. The sequence goes on along the minus strand of CAXNND010000089.1, from coordinate 2,816 downwards.
AATTAGTGATATTTACTGTACGCTTTTAATCCATTCAGTTGATTTTATCCATTTATTGTATATCGTGTCATATCTGCCATCATTCTTGAGTTGCCTCAAAAAGTTGTTCAGAAAATTAAGGAGATCTGGATCGCCTTTATTAATTGCCCATGCAAGTGGTTCAAATGTAAATGGTTGATCCAGAAAAATCACCTTGCCGGCACCTTGCTGTGCCATGAAGACAACACAGTATGGAAGATCATAGACAAAAGCATCTGCTTTACCATTAATAACCTCAAGAGCAGCTTCTGTTTCTGTTTCAAAGGATTTGTAGGTCGATTTAGGTATTTTCCCCTTAACAGCAGATTCACCTGTGGTACCAAGTTTTGATGTTACTATAAACTTTGGATCATTAAGGTCTTTGTATGATTTGATCTTTTTCTCATGCTTTTTGTTTAGAATAATAGTCTGACCCACGATAATATAGGGGTCTGCAAAACTGACCTTGAGGTTTCTCTCCTGGGTGACTGTCATACCGCTCATTATGATGTCAAACTTGTCTGTAATCAGCGATGGAATAATTCCATCCCACGCAGTGTTGACAGGAACAAATTTCACACCCATTGCCTTTGCCATCTCTTTGGCAATATCAATGTCAAATCCTACGAAATTACCCTTTTGATCAGTCATCTCAAATGGCATATATCCAGCCTCGAATCCAACCCTGAGTTCTCCTTTTTTAAGAACCTTTTCCAGAGTTGATTTCTGTGCAAGTTCAATATCAGCAGCAAATAAAGCATTTGAAGTAACAAAGACAAAGCCCATGATCAGCGCAAGCAATACGGTAAATCTCTTTTTCATTTCTTAAGCCTCCTTGAAAATTTGGAACAACATTGGTTGAAAACAGATAAAAAAACATTAATCAAAACATTCAATTGCTAATAAAAAAGATTCTATTCTGATAACAGAATTTTTTCATTCTGTATATTAAGATTATGATAATGTAAAGCATCTTTACGAGATATTCTGCATCTATTCTAATATTTTGAATATAACCTTACGATACTATCCATGAACAGACATACCCGCACCTTTAAAAGCTGCTTCTGAAATTATCTCTGCAAGAGTAGGATGGGCGTGAATTGTATGAGCAATATCTGATACAGTCAGACCCTTATTAACTGCAAGAGTTGCTTCGGCAATAAGATCAGTCGCGTGAGGTCCTGTGATATGAACTCCTAAAACCTTTCCGCTTGTGGCATCAGCTATAATTTTGGCTTCACCAGCAATCTCTCCAATGGCGTGTGCCTTGCCAAGAACCCTGAAGTTAACAGTTGAAGATCTGACATCAAGACCTTGAGCCTTTGCAGCAGCTTCTGTAACTCCCACATTGCCTATTTCGGGCATGGTGAAGATTGCTCCTGGCACTGCATTGTAATTCATCCTTATTTTAGCTAATCTATTATCATCAAAAGTGTTTGACTCTTTTGCCCGCCCCTCCTTTAAATTACTGCTCGTAGAATCTGTATTTACAGCATTATACGCTGCTACCATCCCTTCATGAGAGGCAACATGGGCAAGCATAATTCTCTGAGGTCCTAAAATATCTCCAATAGCATAAACTCCAGCCACTTCAGTTTCCATATTATCATTTACATCAATCCAACCCTTTACATCAGTTTTTAGACCAATATTTTCAAGACCCAAATCTGCTGCAAGCGGAGACCGACCAATACAAACTGCCATCTTGTCCGTCTCAATTATCTGAGTGCCGTTTTCAGACCGTGCTATTTTATTCGTATTTGTAGATTTTACCATTTTTTCCACAGTAGATTTATCTGCAAATGGGGAAATGCCAAGAGTTACGACAAGTTTACCATTTTTATTACCAGCTATTTCAACCTTGTTAGCCTTCTCAACAACCCTATCAGTTATAATTTTAATCTTTCTTTTTTTCATCTCTCGTTGAAGAATAATGGAGCAAGATTCATCAACGCTTGGAAGGGGCAGAAGTCTTGACATTGCCTCAACTACCGTAACGCTTGATCCCAAAGCTGATAAAATACATGCAAACTCACACCCGATAACCCCACCGCCCACGATTACTATTGATTCTGGAATCTCATTCAAACCTAAAAGATGGTTGCTCGAAAGAATTGATTCGCCATCAAATGGAAAATCTCCAATATTTAAAGGGGCTGTGCCAGTTGCAATAATTAAGCTATCATAAGTAATATCTTTGTGTTTACAGCTATTAATATCAAACTCTTTTCCAAAATTATGAAAGTTGTCTTCTTCATTAATGACAGCAACAACTCCCCTACCCTTTATATATCCCCTACCCTGTTCAAAGTTGATTTTTGCATGTTGAAGCAGAGATAAAATTCCTTTTCGCTGTGTCTCAACAATTCGCTGTTTTCTTTCCATTATTGCCGCCATATCTGGCGTTACAGATCCATTTAGCGTAATTCCAAATTCACGAGCCTCTTTGAATTTGAGATAGAGATCTGCCGAAGTTTTCATAATCTTGGATGGAATACAACCCCAATTAAGGCATGTGCCTCCTGGGTGCTCTTTTTCTATAAGAGTCACTTTTCCACCAAGTGCTGCTGCCCTTAATGCTGCTACATATCCGCCAGGACCCGCTCCAATTATAACAACTTTTTTTTGTTCCATAATACCATCTCCTTATTTTTGTCAAACTTGCCCATTTACCCCCGACTCCTTATCAGAAGAGTATAAATTTTCAAGCCGTAAAAATAACAGTTTTTTTGATGAAAAACAATTTTTTTAGCTATTATTTTAATGTTTTCAGAATTTAATTAATTTTTATTTGA
>CAXNND010000088.1:0-7023 GCA_964203105.1 Desulfamplus sp. | reverse complement strand
TCTGGTGAAAGACTTTCTGTAACAATCTTCTGGAAATTACTAATGCCTATTGCCTCTTTTTCCTTTCTTTCGATCTCTCTCTCAGCCTTTTTGACCCTGAATTCATACTCTAAATACTCCTGCTGCTGTTTGAGTTTCATCTCTATGGCATTATTGATGATGTCTGGCAGTGCGATATTTTCTACAATAACATCATCATAAATTATTGGAATCCTGCCAGTTTCCTCAATAACTTCGATCAGCAGCTTGTCCTGAATGAGGTGTCGTGCGGTTGTGTAAATTTCTTCAGGGCGATATTCACCTACAACCTCCCTTACAGATGATATAATAGATGGAATAATAATCTTCTCTTCATAATCAGGTCCCACCTTTTTATGCAATATTGGCGTCTTCTCTCTTACCACATGATATCGGAGTGAAACAGTAACCTGAATTGTCAATCCATTCTGGCTCAACACATTAACAATCTGCTTTTTTTCCTTAATACGTACATCATAAACATACATTTTATTCCAGGGGGCGATAATGTTCAGCCCTTCATTATAAACTTTATTCGTTACTGTACCCTGAAATAGTCGTTTGAAAAGAACCCCTGCATAGCCAGGATAAACAGTTATAAAAATGAGATCCGCCAGATATATCACAAAAAACAAAACAATTAGAGATGCTATTGTAACCGCTACTGAATTTTTTTTAATTTTTTCCCAAATGCCCATTGTTTTATCCTAAAGAATGTTAGCAGCCGAGAGATATATCACACGGCCAAATCCACAAATCCCGCTACCCGCTAAAGCTAACTATCATCATAGCTTGCTTTAGGCAGCTTACAGGGCTTGAATAATAAAAAAGCAGACACATGGACTGCTATACCTATATATCTACTACCCTATTCTTCTTTATTATTACCACCATTTTCATTAAGGTCGTTACCTCTCCAAAACTCATTAAGGCATGTTTCAATACACAACGACTCTATATCTCGACAATCCTGAGATTCTCCCTCTGAAAACTCCTCACCATTACAAAATGAGTAAGAGAGTGGACAATTCTGTGTGCAAAGCATAAAATCCCCAAGACTTGGGGAAGATTTTAAATTATCTCTTGCTGCTCTTAATATATCATATTCATATGTTTTACGACAAGTTGAAAGTCTCAAAGAATAATCTGAAGTGTCTGCATAACATTTAAGACGTTTATTAATAATTTTAATAAAGACAGATTTTAAATCTGACTGTTCAGCAGTTTTTATGACCTCATATTGGTAAACAATATCATCGTACTGGATAGCTATTAAAGATTTCTTAGTCTGGTCAATAGTTTTTGCCCAGAAAAGGATAGTTATAAAAAACAGGATAGCTAATATATATTCCAGATATTTTATTTTATTTATTTTCATCAAAACAGATACCGTTTATTTTAATTTTAGTTTTTGAATTCTTCTTCAAATATACTCATTCAAGCCATTGACATAATCTGTGTATTATAATGTTAAATCTTTTTTTTATCAACATTTGGATCGCTACCCTCCCGGATATTATTTCTATTATTTGATGGTCTCGTAAAAACTCATTTTTTCAAAATGGGGCATAAATAAAATCAGATAATTATGACTCTAAAAAATGCTGATTTTGGACTTTTTACGAGAGCATCATTATTTGACTAAATAAGATACTGACACCCTTATGAGCCAACTTTTTACATTGGGTGTTGTATTTTTATGCTAAGGATTTTATATATAAAAATAGTTTTCCTGCTTTACTACACTTTATCTTATAATTTCAAGCATAGATTCATTCTATCTAAAATTGATTGGAGTATATTACTGATGTTTCCAGATTTTTTAAAAGAACAAAATATTGATAAAATTCTTGAAAAGCAACAACATCCTCTGTTTCTTGTTTCCGGACCCTGTGTTATTGAAAATAATGAAATAACCCTTGAAATAGCATCTCGATTAAAACAGATAACTTCAGACCTTAACATTCCCTTTATTTTCAAAGCATCTTTTGACAAAGCCAACCGCTCATCAATCAAGTCTTTCAGAGGACCAGGGTTTAAAGAGGGGCTGAAAATAATGCAACACATAAAAGATTCGCTCAATGTGAAAGTGTTATCTGACATACACTCTCCTGAACAGGCCCAAGCAGCGGCAGAGGTACTTGATCTAATACAAATTCCTGCTTTTTTGTGTCGCCAGACTGACCTGATATGTGCGGCAGCAAGGACAGGCAAGCCCTTGAACATCAAAAAAGGGCAATTCCTGTCACCCTATGAATGTTCAAACATTATTGAGAAGGCAACGTCCTGCGGTTGCAAAGATATCAGCATCACAGAGAGAGGTACAACCTTTGGTTATAATAATCTGGTGGTCGATTTCCGCTCAATTCAGATTATAAAGGAGATGGGAGTATCTGTTATTTTTGATGCGACTCACAGCGTCCAGTTCCCTGGTGGTAGGGGAACATCATCGTCAGGAGAGTGCTGTTTTGCCCCATGTTTGGCAAGGGCAGCTGTTGCCTCAGGTGCAGATGGTATATTCATGGAAACCCACCCTGATCCTGATAAGGCACTATGCGATGGGCCAAACTCAATTCCACTCGACAGTATTCAAGCTTTGCTTAAAACTCTTGTTAAAATAAGAGCAGCACTTTAAATTATCATTACAGGAGAGATCAAATGAAAACTCGTCTTGCAGGGATAAAACTTCTACTTCTTGATGTTGATGGCGTTCTGACTGATGGAAAGATCACCTATACTGACTCAGGTGAAGAGATTAAACACTTCTGCTCAAAAGATGGATTTGGAGTTAGACTGTTGATGGATGCAGGTGTTAAAGTGGGTGTTATTACCGGAAGATCTGCTAATGGTGCATTGAATGCAAGGTGTAATAATCTTGGTATTGATCTTATATTTGATAGAATTAAAGATAAAAGAGTAGCTTTGAGGAAGATTGTTGATGAGTTGATATTGATAGATAAAACATTTGAGTGTGCGAAGATTACTGTAGAAATGGATAAAGATCACATAGAAGTTCATGAACTCAAATACTCCCAAATAGCTTTTGCCGGTGATGATCTTCCTGATATTCCTGTAATGCGACTATGTGGTTTCTCTTTTGCAGTTGCCAATGCATCTTCGGAAGTGATAAAAATTGCAGATTATACCACTAAAAATAGGGGTGGAGATGGGGCAGTGCGGGAAATATGTGAAGAAATCCTTAAGGCAAAAGGTTTGTGGGAGGAGATTTTACACCATTGGTATTAAGAGATTGGAACTATACATTGGCATTCAGACGACTCAAAACATCAAACATTAAAATCATCCTTTTTATAATGCTCTTTTTTATGATCTCAGGACTTGCCGTACTTTATTATTTTCAAACATTGATAGCAGATAAAAAGATCATTAAAAAGATTAAAATTGATTCGGAAGCATCGCTGATACTGAACAGAATGCAGCACACTTCAACAAGGAACGGAGTAAAAGAGTGGACTCTTGAGGCAACCTCTGCAAAGGTTCTAAAGAACGAGGATAAGGTTCTGATTACTAATATTTCATTGGTATTTTTTATGCCAAAAGGTGAACAGGTAGAGGTTACTGCAAAAAATGGGTATATTAATATGGGAGCGAGCGACATTGATTTATCCGATAATATTGTAGTTACTTATAAAACATCAGTTCTGACAACTGACCGGTTGCATTATGAGAAGAAAAGCCATATAATATATTCAAATGAACATGTAACAATCACAAATGCTGTGTCTGCTAATTATAGTGCAGCCAATAACAGCTCAGTTCTTAAATCTGATACCATGAAAATTGATCTGAATAACAATTCTCTGGAACTCAAAGGTAATGTGTATGCTATCTTATCTGACTCTCTTGATTTTTCCGAATAAGATAACCAATAAAATACCAAATAATATGCTCAAACGTTTTTGTAACAATATTGTTATGATATCTATAACTCTTCTATTTATCATACCTAACCTTACCACGCCTATCTTTGCTGCTGATAATGATAATAATAAAAACAATACAATATTGTCCGAAAAGCAAAAAATATCTGAACCTAAAACATTATTACCTGAACAACATAGGTTAGCACCTGAGAAAGAGATAAAGCTCCATGTAACATCAGACAGCATGCTTGTTGAGAAAGAGTCATTATTGATAACATTTTCAGGCAATGTAGTTGCAACACAAGAAGATTCTCTCATTAAATCAGATAAACTCTCTGTGCTTCTTTTTACAGATAAAGAGAAACAGGCTAATCAATCAAATCTGAGACATGATATTAAATCTCTGACAGCATCGGGCAATGTTAAATTCTCATCTGGAAACAGAACTGCATCTGCAGATCAGGCTGTTTACACTTCAGCGGATCAGAAAATAATTCTGACAGGAGATTCCCCCCGTGTTATGACAGGAGAAAGCTATGTAACCGGCAAAAAAATAACTCTGTTTCAAGATTCTGGTAGAGTTGTCGTAGAGGGTGGAAAAGAGCAGCGAGTGGAGGCTCTTTTTAACTCAAAAGAGGATTTTAAGCAAAACTATGTGCCTAAAGTGTTGACTCAGTAAAGGAAGCAGAGCATCTCATATCCATACAATCAATGCAAATTTAGTGCAGGGGGTCTGTGTCACAACTTTTGTTAAAAAATCTTGTTAAAGTATATAACAACACAAAGGTGGTGGATGGCGTTGATATTGAGGTGCATCAGAGTCAGGTTACAGGGCTTCTCGGTCCAAATGGAGCGGGCAAAACAACTACATTTTATATGGCAGTTGGAATGATAAAACCGGACAAAGGTGATGTTTTGCTTGACCAGGAATCAATAACAGACTATCCAATGTACATGAGGGCAAGAAAAGGCATTGGTTATCTGCCACAGGAGCCATCAATATTCCGGAAACTTACGGTGAGACAAAATATCACCGCAATTTTAGAGGTGCTGCCTGACAGATTAAGGGATATTAATGACAGAGCAGATTCGCTGATGCAAGAACTTGGTATCTTTCGTCTTGCTGAACAGAAGGCAAGTGTCCTTTCCGGTGGAGAGAGACGAAGGCTTGAGATTGCCAGGGTTCTTGCAACTGATCCTATGTTCATACTTTTAGATGAACCTTTTGCAGGAATTGATCCTCTGGCTGTTGCAGATATTCAGAGTATCATCAAACAACTGACACAAAAAAAGATCGGGATTCTAATTTCGGACCATAATGTCAGGGAAACTCTTGGTGTTTGTAATACAGCATACATTATGAACCATGGAAAAGTGGTTGAATCAGGAACACCCGCAGCAATAACTTCAAGCAAATTGGCAAGACAAATCTATTTGGGTGATGACTTTAAACTCTGATGATGATTTTAAACTTTTAACATGGAACTTAAATTGTAACAAAAATTGACATGGCATTTGGATTAATATGACACTTGGATTACAGCAAAGTCTGACATTGAGCCAGCAACTGGTTATGACACCTCAGTTGCAGCAGGCAATTAAACTTCTTCAGCTCTCACGCCTTGAGCTTGCAGGGATGATTCAACAGGAGCTGGAAGAGAATCCTGCACTGGAAGAGATTCTTACTGATACTCCTGGTGATTTGGAATTGAGCGTTGATAACCCTCAAAATGCCATAGATGAGAACTCTCTCAAAGAGGTCAGGATTGAAGAGAAGGTTGGCAATGATATTGACTGGGAAAATTATATCCATGAGTACAGCTCCACAGGAAGGACACATACTGAACAAGATTCACAGGATGCTCCCAATTATGAGGCATTTACCACTTCCAAGGAGACTCTTGAAGACCATCTTCAGTGGCAACTTTTGATGTATGGACCAACAAAAGAGGAAGAGGATATTGGGCGTCTGATTATTGGGAATCTTAATGTTGACGGCTATCTTTGTGCATCTGTTCAAGAAATTGCTCAGACAGGAGGCTTTACTGAGGAGGCAGTTGAAAAACTTCTTAAAACCATGCAGAGTTTTGATCCACCAGGTGTTTGTGGAAGAGATTTAAAAGAGACCCTTATGATACAACTTGCAATGGTTGGCATAAACGATCCTATTATTGAAGAGATAGTATCTTCTCACATGAAGAATCTTGAGAACAAAAACTATAAAAAAATTGCCAATGCTCTGGAAATAACATTAGAAAGGGTGATTGCAGCAGTAAATGTGATTAAATACTTAGAACCCAAACCAGGAAGACAGTTTACAACGGAGGACCCCCATTACATTATTCCTGATATACATGTCTATAAAGATGGGGAGGACTTTAAAATTGTCATGAATGATGACGGTCTGCCAAAACTAAAGATTAATCGACTTTACAGAGATGCTATCACCAATGGAAAGGTCATATCCAAAGAGACTAAAACCTATCTCAATGATAAAATGCAGTCAGCATCATGGCTGATTAAAAGTATTCATCAGCGTCAGAAAACCATCTACGCTGTCATGGAAAGTATCATAAAATTCCAGAGGGAATTTTTTGAAAAAGGGGTGGCTTATTTAAAACCCATGATCCTTAAAGATGTGGCTGAAGATATAAATATGCACGAATCCACAATAAGCAGGGTCACAACCAATAAATATGCCTATACACCTCAAGGACTTGTTGAACTTAAATATTTTTTCAACAGTTCCATCAAACGCACCAACGGTGATTCAATGGCATCTGAAAGTGTTAAGGAGAAGATTAAATCCCTTATTGATCAAGAAGATCCGGCCAATCCCTTGAGTGATCAGGAACTAACAGAACTACTGGCAGAGGCAAATATTGATATTGCCCGGAGAACAGTCGCAAAATACCGGGAAATGCTCCATATTTTGCCGTCAGGTAAACGCAAACAATTTTAAAAGGGGGCTTTATGCAGACATCAGTAACTTTTAAAAAGATCGATCCTTCCGATGCTCTCAAATCCTATGTTCAAAAAAAATTAGACAGGTTTGATAAGATGTTGGATACTCCTGCCGAGGCTAATGTTGTACTGTCCGTTGAAAAGATAAGACACATTG
>CAXNND010000087.1:0-7028 GCA_964203105.1 Desulfamplus sp. | reverse complement strand
CAAAAATAAAAACCGGCAGTAACAGTACAGGAAGACTGCGTTTGCCGGCTAAAGCTATGTTGATAATCTGATCTTTTACAGTTCCTTCGCTCTTTTCATGGACTATCGGCATTTTCTTTACTGCGATGGCATTAAGAAAGCAATACATTATAACAACAACAATTGCAGGACCCAATGTGGCAAACCATACGCCTAAAATAGAGTTTCCTGTAATGATGGCATAAAAAATCATGGGAACGCTGGGAGGCACAAGCTGTCCAAGTATCCCTGAACAGGCAACAAGTGCAGTGGCATGACCACGATGGTATCCTTTTTCAACCAATCTCGGGATCATCACGGTTCCTATGCAGGCAATGGCAGCCGAGTCTGTACCGGATATTGAACCGAAAACTGCTGTGGTCACTACAGTTACAGCACCCAGACCACTTCTGAAACGTCCTAAAATCAGGTTGATAAAATCTATAAGCCGTTTAGCCAGTCCTGTTGCATCAAGCATAGTGCCAAACAGTATAAAAAGAGGTACCGCGAACAGAATCACAGAGTCAACCTTTTTGTAGGTAACTTCAACAAGGTAGGCAGCATCCTGTCCGAAAAAAGCCAGCAGCATGATTGTCAGAACACCAAACGCCATGGCAATTGGAACGCCAATGATTATCAACGCAAGGCAGACTGTAAAACCAATAAGTGTAAATTCCATTGTATAATCCCTAACCCTCTTAAAGCATTAAATTTTCAGTGTATGATGGAATCTATTTCAAGATTTTTATCAACAAAAATTCGATTGTGTTTAAAATCAATGAAACAGTCAACCGCCTCAATCATAAAATAGAGTATCATCAATATGCCGCCAAAGAAAAATGACGACTGAAAAATTACCTTGGGGACAGGATACGCTTGAGTCACTTCACCAATAGAGACGCTGTAAACGCAAAGATCCCAGCTCCATTTCGTGAATACAATAGACATTCCAACAGATACGAATGCACTGATAAATCGTGACAAGTTCCTGATACGATTAGATTTGGTAACCACATTTATAAACTCAGCCTTTATATGCGTTCTCTCATAGGATGCTAAAGATGATCCAATCGCGTAGAGCCAGACAGATGTGAACCCGATAAAGTCAGACAATCCGAAAATAGACTGTTTCAGGAAAAAACGGATTAGCAGCTCAAACATCATTGCTAACATCAGAATCATGAAAAGATAGAAGAGAAATGTCCTCTGTAACTTTGCCATGATACGACCACTCTTTTGTAGTTTTGATTCAGAATCCATTTGATTACCTTTTAATTTATTGAATCGGTAATGCCTGAAAGAGTCTGTTGACTACCCGGACATTACCGTTGAAAAATTAACTATTTTTTTACCTCTTCTCTTAGTTTGTCGAGATTTTCCTTACCAACAACAGATTCATACTTCTGCCAGCATTCAAGACAGCGTTCTTTCCATGCGACTAACTCCTGATCAGACGGAACCTTTACTGTCCAGCCAGCCTTGACAAGTTTGTCCTGATTATCCATCTCCTCTTTCTCTACCAGAAGCAGATGCTTTCCAATGACCTTGTCAACCTCTTCGCTGATGATCTTCTGGTAAGGGGCAGGCAGTTTATTCCATTTTTTGAGATTGTATGTAACGTGCCATGTTTCAGGGCTATCGTAAGTTACTATCATAACTTTAGCCACATCACGGAAAAGATCATACATGTAAACAGCACCACTGCCAACCCATCCATCAACCAAACCTGTAGCAACAGCGGTCGGGGCTTCTGCCCATGGAATGGTTACAGGTGAAAAGCCCATTTTTTCTACAAAACATTTATAAGTATCAATAGGTGGAACTCTTATCTTCAAACCTTTGGCTCCCTCTGAATTGGTTACCACCTTTTTTTGCATTCCAAGACTTGCCAAATTGTTGAGCCATGGACCTAAATAGTAAAGCTCTTTCTCCTTTGCCCATTTTGCACCAAGTTCAGTAACTATTCCGCCTTTAGTAAAAACCTTGCGTACCTGATCCCAGTTTGAAACCATAAAGGGAAGAGTAAAAAAATTCCAGCGAGCATCAAGACCTGTATCAAAAGCATTGAACTGCATGTCAACAGCACCCTGTTTGGTCATTCGTTCAAGTTCTGTCCAGTCACCGATTTCAGGTCCAAATACCTTGAAGGTTACCTTCCCATCTGTCCGTTTAGTCACATTGGCTGCAAACTCCTCAATCAACTTATGTGTGAGGCTTGTCTTTGGCATCATTGCCTGTGCTACCTTCAGATTTACACTTGGCAACTCCTCAGCATTTGCAATTGAGTAAAAATTTCCAAAAACAGTAAAAACAAACATACACAATACCAGAACAAATTGATAACGAAGCAGTTTCATAACTTGACCTCCTTTTTAATGTAAATTGATAGTATATTAGAGTGATATAATGAAAAAAATAGCCAAACACTCTATATTGCCGGCTATTTTTTTTATTGTTAACAGCCTAATTTATCCCTGTCAAGGTCAATATTGGGGCTGTTCCTAATGTCACTATTACCACCTGCATATAAATTTCTTTTCAGTAAAAATTAATTCTGCTAAATTGCCAAATTTCATGAGCAGGAATACTTCCACTATTTAAAGAGATATTCAACATATGCGTATAAAAGAGCGAACCATAAACCAGCAGGTCTATTCAACCTGCATTGAACATGGCTATCCTGAAGTTGTTGCCAGAATCATTGCAGGCAGAACAGAGACCTTTGACAAGAATATATTTCAGTTCACCCTTGATGCCATCAAACCCGCGAACATTATGGCAGATTGCACAAAAGCTGCGAAACGAATTGCTAAAGCCATTTGTAATAATGAGACCATTTTGCTCTTTACAGATTATGATGTTGACGGCTGCACATCAATGGCAATCCTCTATGAAACCTTGCATAATGTTTTTGATGTGCCTGACTCAAGGATTCTACGGCTTACAGGACATCGAACCCTTGACGGTTATGGAGTGACTGATCCTGTTGTTGATAAAATTATATCCATGAGGCAGTCCATCAGAGATGATATCTCTTTGAGTTCGGGTAAAAATCTGTCTCAAAATTCGGTCAATGGTTCAGTTTGTTGTCCAACTCTTATGATCACTGCTGATGCCGGAGCATCTGATGCTGCAAGGATCAAACGGCTTGCAGATGCAGGCATTGATGTTATTGTCACAGATCACCATATAGTCCCGAAAGAGGGTGTGCCGGAAGCTGCCTTTGCAGTTGTCAACCCTCAGAGGGAAAATTGCCAGTATGATCCCAAAATTGCGGGATGTGGCGTGGCGTGGCTTCTTATGACTGCACTGGCAAAAGAGATGGAAAATGGCTCAACGGGGAATTTAGATTCAAACGATATGGCAGGCTTAAACCGGATGAACTGCACTCTTGAGCAAAAAAAGAAGATTCATCAACTGCTTGACCATGTTGCCCTTGGCACTGTTGCAGATTTGGTTCCTCTGACTTCGGTCATCAACCGCTATTTTGTTAAAAAAGGGCTGGAGTTTATGAACCGCAAAAACAGACCATGCTGGCAGGTTGCACTAAACGGCAGAGATGCAGACAGCACTTTTCTCGCATTTCAGTTGGCTCCACGTATCAATGCAAGTTCACGTATGACATCCGAGGCAACTACAGCACTTGAGTTTCTTATGCAAAGCTCTCCTGATGAGGTTACAAAATCCTATCAGCAATTGGGTATATTCAATACAGAGAGGCAAAAGATTGAAAAGGAGATGTTTAATGCAGCAAAGGCATCAATGAATCTAATCGAACAAGATTCAGGTATAACCACCACTGCTGTTGGGGATAATATAACAACCAATATAACAGATACTATTTCAGGTATGACATCTCCTGTCTTAATCTATTACAGTGAAAAAAACCATCCGGGTATTCAGGGAATTGTTGCGGGAAAGCTCACAGAGTATTTTGGTATTCCTGCTATTATGCTTGCAGATATAGGTGCCAGTATGGTCACAGGTTCAGGAAGGGCTGGACAGTTCCTGCATCTGAGAGATGCACTCCAGACATTTGATGAGGGGTTTCCGGGTATCTTTTTGTCTTACGGTGGACACAAGGCTGCTGCAGGATTCAAACTTCACAAGGATAATGTCAATCTGTTCAAGCGAGAGCTGACAAGGATTGTTGTTGAGCAGCTTGATGGGCAGGATACCACCCCATATCTTCATACAGATGGCTCTTTAAAAAATAGTCCCATGGCTGAAAATTTATACACAAATAGAACTGCAAATAACCAGATAAATCTTGATACCTATTACCATATTGAAGCACTGCACCCTTTTGGCATGGGTTTTCCATCCCCTCTGTTCCACGACAGAATGGTTGCAACTGATGTCAAGGTGATGGGGAAAAACCCTGTTCATCTCTCCATGATGCTTGATGGTGTTAAGTCTGCTTTTTTTTATGCTCTTGCAAAACCAGGAGACCCGCTGCCAGTCAATTCAGGTGAAATTGTGGATGTTGTCTATACACTTAACCTGAACTCGTGGCAGGGAAGGGAGAGTCTTCAGTTGATCGTTAAAAAAATTTATGGTGAGCATCCAAAATAATGGAGAATTTATATTTGATAGATTTGACAACTTTTTAAAAGTTGTCAAATCTATGCCGACAATGTTGAAAATTAGAATTGCCTCCACTACTGCAACATCGGGACAGTAAGACTTCCATCCATAAGAAACAGAATATCAGCCTTATCCCCTTTCTGTTTGATTGCCGTATCCAGTGCATCCTGAAGTGAACCAAAGGGTTTGATAAAGAGCTTTGCCAAAGTCTCTGGCTCAATGTCTGTAACACCCCACATCTCTGCCCAGAGTCCTATTTCAGCCATTTTGGCTGCCTTGTGATAACCAAGTTTGTATCCTTTATCAATGGTTTCAAGCACCTCTTTTGGGGTGTTGCAACTGCCAAGAAGATCGGCAAATGCCTTGCCACCAATACCGCATCTGCATTTTGCCACAAGAATAAGAATCCCATTTTCGTTCAGAGCAAGTTTCCCATTATCAAGCCCTTTTTGTGCCTGATATAGATCAATATCTGCCGGAAATTTTACCACAGAGACCACAATGTCAGCCCTCTTTTTAATTGGAACCGCAAAGACCTCATTTGCCCTGTCAATTGCAGCCTCGAACGAGGCGTGAATATCACCGGCAGTAACCGCATATATTTTATGATTCTTGTCAAGAACCGTCATTATTGAAAAAATCTCTTTTTGAACAGTTTTAAGGGCATCAATCATATCCTCATGCACAGGATTGCCCTCAAGTGCAAGGGCACGGGCTTCGGGAACCAGGGCGAGCTTGTGGTTCTGCTCAATTGTTTTGTAAGCTGCAATACCAGGAAGAAACGATTTTCTTCCGCCTGTATAACCTGCAAAATAGTGAGGTTCAACAGAGCCAATAATTATAATCTTGTGAGCATTGACTCCGGCTTTATGAACATACATCTCTGTGCCATTTGAGGATTTTCCAAGAAAAACCATCTCCTCATCTTTTTTAGCGTCATGGACAATGATTTTATCTTTTACATTGGGGTAGTGTGAGCCAAATATCTGGAGATACTCCTCTTCTGTTGGTCCTCTGTGAGCACCTGTTGCTATTATAAAATTTAGAGGCACATTTTTCTTGTTTATCTCGTTCCAGATAACATCCATAACTGTTTTGGTTGGCGTCGGGCGGGTTGCATCATTGACGATAACCAGAATATCTCTTGCATCAGCTAGAAACGAGGTCAATGTTGCACTCTTGCATGGGGTCTCCATCGAATGCTGTATCATCTCAACAGGATTGCCTGTTTTAACATCATTTGCCTCAAGAAAACTTGTGCTTATGGAATCACCGATTTCAGCAGTCAGTTGACCATCTTTTCCGTATGGTAAATTTATCTTCATTGTTAATTATTTTAACCTCTTTAAGTTTTAATTGCTTTAAAACCCTCTGCAATATTTCCATGCTCGCTTGTTTATAAGTTAGTCAGTTGAATATTTAGAACTCTTTATCTGCTGGTTCATTGATCGTTCCTCAACAATGGGACCGAGTGTTTTTATCTTTTCCATAAATTGATCAATAGCTTTTTGAAAGCCAGCCTTGTCTCCATGAGCAATCTGCACCAGTTCAATTCTCTCTGGATCCATATTGAGAGCACCAAGAATGGGTTTAATCTTTTTTACACGCTTTGCAGCATTGACGTTACCATGATTTTCACACTCTCCTTCAGGGCAGCAGGCAACCAGAACGCCCCAGGCATTCTCAAGAAACGGGTCAAACATAAGGGTTTTTGTCAATCTGCCTCCACACATGTTGACAAGAATCTTATATTCAGGCTCAGGCTGTTCATAGACAGGGACATAGGATGAGGATTCCAGCTCATAGGATGAGGATTGAAGATCAGGATAATATGACCAGTTACAGGCAAACACTATCACTTTTGCACTCTTTTTCTGGAAAAAATCAGTAATCATACGGTTAAGGTATATCCTGTCTGTTCCATAGGTATGTGCTGAAGATGCACTCTGATTGGGGCACAGAGAGGTGCATATTCCGCAGCTCTGGCACAGTATGGAGTCAGTAACAATATGTCCATCCTTGAAATAGCGTGCGTCATGAGGACATGCCCTGACGCAGGTGAGACAGTTTCCACACCCGCTTCCTGTGATTGAGGTTGTTCCTGTGGTGTCAAATTCAGTGCCTACAAAATCAGCTCTGGCATCTGCCAATATCTCTGTAATGGGTACTCCGCTTGAACAGGCAGCCACGCACTGCTGACAGTTAAAGCAGGAGAAAATTTTGTCTGCCATGTATTCCGATGGCTCAAGTTTGGATGAGAGCAGACCGTAAATCATGATGAGTTTTGCCCTTGGAGCGTCGCTTTCCCAGCGGGTGTGTTTGAATATAGGGCAGTGCTCATAGCAGTATCCACATCTGATACATTTATCCAGAGTATTACGCCATTTTAAAAGATGATCGAGTTCAAATTTTCTTTTTTTCAT
>CAXNND010000086.1:0-7091 GCA_964203105.1 Desulfamplus sp. | reverse complement strand
AAGGCTATAACTCCCTGGAACAAGAGTATCTAAAACACCTACCAACTGCTCAATAGCGGCAATTGAGGGGGAGATTTGTTGCGTTGACCCATCATTATACACTACCAATACAGAATATAGTTCACTTGAAGGGTCTGTTCCCTGAATTTCAAAACTTGATGTGCCTGCATCAAAATCACCATCCCCCTGTCTTGATGTGCCATAGCCAAAAGAGCCGGAAAAGCTGCTCCCGTCTTGAAATGCAAGGTTAAGATTACCTGCGTTACTCACATTGATATCAACCCCTTCTGTGCCAGAGCCAAAGATCTCATCCAATGATAGTATAATGTCAACGGGATCCTTTGGAGCTGGTGTTATCATTCCAGCAATGCCGTTGCTAACCATAATCATAGTACCTTCAGGCAGTATATGCAGCCCCTGCGGAATAAGAGATGAGACTACACGGACATCCTGAATGTAAAGGGGCATCTGTAGCCCTATTGATGTATTTTTGAGCATGAGAGTAAGATAAATCCCTTTTGAAGATGTCACCTCGACAGTTGAGCCAGGTAACAGCTTTTCAACCTCTTGTTTTAAAAGATCAACAAGAGAGAGTGCAACATCTCCGGATTTTATAATATCCTGATCAAAAACAGGTAACTCGGGCAAACCATTGATTAGCCTCTCTCTCTCCGCTGAAGTCAAAGATGGATCATTTTTAATAAGCTCCAAGATATCATCTTTTGTGGTGAGCATTCCAGATGTCAGATTTATCGATGCGATTTCAATCACCTCATTGAGCAGTTGCGGGTAACCACTCATAAGTTGATCTATGTCAGACTCACCTTCACGGAGTCCAATTCTGTTGCCTGAGATAAAAGCTGGTATAATATTATTCATGATCTCAAGGCTTAAATTCTGCATTGTGCCAGATAGATCAGAGTTGAGCACAGCTTGATTTTTGACCATTGAGGTTGTAAGAACAGAAACATTATCCATAAGAACTTTGAAATCTTCCAAAATATAATTATCGGAATCCCTTACAAGACTCCTCTTTGCGTTGGTGACAGCAGAACTTCTTACTGTTTTGTCTTTTATATTCAATGCTGTCTGTTCAATTATCTTTTTCAGTTCCACCTGAAATTGATCCAGTGTGTTCTCAATAATTGTTTGATCTTGTGTCTCTTCAGTTAAGATATCTATTGTCTGGTTGACAATTAAACCTGCACTTTCAATTATTTTTCCGGTATTACTAACAAGCGTGGCATCTTGAGCCTCCTGCAGACCTTTGGTAACGATATTTCCTAACGTATTAACAGTCTTTGAAGGATCATTACCCCCTCTAATTGCAGCTTTTATACCAGCACCTGCAAGACCCTTGACAGGTTCAAGAATCTTTATAACAGTATCTGTCATTGTAGCAGCATTCATAATATCAGGCATGTTACCCAGCATGTTGTTTATATTTCCTGAACTGTTTTGCATCTGCTCTGCTGTTGCACCCTGAGAGTTGGCTCTATCAATGATCTCCTCAACAAATTCCATACCGCCTGCTACTTTATCAATATTTACTGCTCCACCTGATTTAGCAGCTCTGGCTCCAAGATCAATTATACTTCCAAGGCTTTCAAGGCTGTTTAAAGCCATATCAACACTCAGTTTGTTCTCCTGCATAAGATTATTTGATATCTCAATAATATTTCCTGTATCTTCTACAGCTCTGTTTATTGCATCAACAAGAGGTTCTGGTGGTGGTTGATCATCTGGCATATTCCGGTCAATGAAAACGATAGAATCGTTTAACTGCACTATTACTGCTGCGGCATCTGCCTCATTTTTAACGCTGTTGTCAATAATTGTGATGGCTGTATGGGATAAAGTGTCAATAGTTGCTCCACCGGTTTGATTTAACAGGTAAAGTACAATAAACTCTGACCCTTCAATATTATCGTCACTATTGATTATGATATCAAATGTTTTATCAGAAATATCTCCATCTGCCCATGTGATTCTGTGGCTGTCAGTTGGCAAGGTGAAATCATCACCTTCAGTGGCTGTGGTAAAGGGAATTGCGGAGGTTGTTGATTGGAGAGCATAATCAACAGAAGCCTCCCCACTGCTGCCATTGACGCGGCTCAAAGTCACGGTGAGCTTGCCATCAGATTCATTGACCTTGTATGAATGTGATTGAAACTGTAATATACCGGCTGGAGGTGTAGTTGCATCGTCACCTATCGAGAGAACAGCACTTGCGGGAGAACCAATGGCTGTAACACCTTTTGGATTGATAAGGTATAGATGAACTGTCTCGTTATTCTCCAGCACACCGTCATTAACTATCTGGATATTTAGAATTTTATCGCTGCCATCTCCATCTGCCCATGTCAATGTTGTTGATTCTGGAAGAGTGAAATCCAAATATTTAAGAGCCGTTCCTCCATAGGATATGCAATCTACAGAAACCTCTCCTGTGAGATTCCCCAAACGACGCAAAGTTATACTTGCACTACCGTCTGACTCAACTGCTGTGAATGAATTTTGAACAAATTGAATACTGTTTGATGATGGAGTCTGTCCAGATTGACGCACACAACGGACATAAGCACCATTGCTCTTGTCTATTCTGCCTGCCTGCCCATAATCGACAAAACTTACTAACCATCCATTCAAGTAAAATTCACTATCTGTGTGGGGAACGTAAGTGGTTCCTGACCAGTAGCCATCGACACCCACAGATTCCAAATCAAAAACTTTTGTGTCAATTGCCGGAGAATAGAGATTAATTGTTGCAATGGAAGACAGCTCCTTTTGATCCGGTAATCTCCAGTCAGAGTGACCTGCAAGTGTGAGGTTTTCAGCATAGATAATGGCATTTTCCCAATCCATATATTCCCCGGACCCTCTCTTTTGCCACATCAGACCAGTGTTGGTATCTGTAACTGTGCCATCACCATTATTTACAAGATTGCCTGACAGACGAGACTGACCAGAACGGACAGCACGAGCATGAAAACTGCCTGATTTGAGGTGGTTGGAGTCACCGCCTGCATAAAAATCAAGTTTCCACGCATAATTGGTATTTGCTGCAAAAGTGTTTGCTGACCAATAGTATGCTGGCATGGTCTTTCCAAAATATTCTGTATTAACTGCTGGATTATATCTCCCAAGGTTCACTATTGAACGAAGCTCCTCTCTTGTGGGTATCCGCCAGTCTGCAAATCCACCAAACTTTTGGCTGTTCATGGCATTTATAAAATCAAGAGTATTATTTTTATCTTCAGGTCTTCGTGTGCCTGCAACACCGCCATTGGTATCAGGATTGGGGTCATACCAGGTATAGGTATTATCAGTATCATGGGGATTTTTGTAATCTGGAATGCCATCTTTGGATTCTTTGGCTTCCCAGACAAGACCTGTGATATTATCCCTGACCATTGTCCACTCTGTTGCGTCATCTGGAAGGGTATTACCAGAAGCATCCAATTTGGTAAATGACATAGGATTAGTGCTGTAATCAGAGTCCTCACCAAATGTCGTTGTGTAGCCTCCTCTCTGTCCTGTGTCAGGAACAGGGCTTTGCATATGCGGATCCATAAGGGATAAGGCAGGAGTGGCAAAGCAGATCAGTAGCGTAAAAATAATGAACCATTTTAAATTAAAACCAAGATTAATGTGAGCCATAGCCCCTCCTATACTAAATTACCATTTTTACTAATTTTTTGTTAAGGAATTTCAATCCAAACCCATAAGGCAACGAAAAATATTTAAAAATTCCACTGTAACCCTAAACTTACAAATGATCCCTGCCACGGAAGCTGTGAACTTTCTATGGTGTCAGAGACAAGATAGGTATATTTTTCATCAAAAATATTTTCCCATTTGGCAACAAGCAGTAGTCTCTTGTCAAAAAGGGATTTTTCAGCAGAAATACTTGAGATGATAAACTCTTCATCAACAGGATTTATATAACCGACCTTTTCATTCTGATTCATATACCACCATCCGTTTTGTAATCTCACTCCAGATGGATGAACCCATGTAAAAATTGCACCAAAATCGTTATCAACACGGTTTCGGTCAACTCCGCTCTCTGTGTTGTGGTCTGTAAATTGATATGTCAGAGCCATTGCCAAACGGTCAGTTATAAGGTATTCAAGATTAAGTCTTGCAATATCCTGTCTCTCCTCACTCCACGAACGATTGATATTTTCCTCAGTAGTTCCTGCATTACCGGCATGTGATGTGAAGCTGCCAGGGAATATCCTGTCTTTATGATAGAACTCTGCCCGTGTAAATATCTGTGACGACCACTGTCTGTCCCATCCTGCACCATAGAACTCTG
The DNA here is from genome assembly GCA_964203105.1 of Desulfamplus sp. Taxonomy (GTDB): domain Bacteria; phylum Desulfobacterota; class Desulfobacteria; order Desulfobacterales; family Desulfobacteraceae; genus Desulfamplus. Next base: position 2,770 of record CAXNND010000086.1, on the reverse strand, counting down.
TCAATGTTCCTTCCGAAGAGCCGAATAGTCTTGAAAAACCGGCCATCTCAACCGGCTGCAGTGTCCCGCTTAAGTATTGGGGTTCTGATTCCTTGAAATATCCACCTCTTATCGTGTCAGACGATGACAACTGCCAGATGAAGCCGAGATGTGGAAGCCACTCATCTCTATCTTCAAATTTTTTCTCATCGTTTAAGATAATATTTTCAAGATTAGCCCACGCCACACCTAAATCAAACATGAAAGTATCAGACAGGGACCAGATATCCCTGACAAAAAGACGGCTCTCTTTTTTGTCAGGATTATCGCCGTTAGAGTTATTTAAATCAGCAAAATTCAGTGGGCTATCATAGTAAAATAGAGATTCTGAACTCCATGAGCTTCTATTTTCCGATCTTGCCATACCTGCGGAAAACATGTGATCTCCAACGCTTTGATTGCTAAATTTTGCGAGCTGAACCATTTCAGCTCGCAAGGTGTCACTCTTATCCATACTATTTTTTTCATTAAAAAGCGTTCCTATAATAGGAGATATATATTTTTGGGAAAGCAAGCCTTGCTCATCATCATACTTTTGAGACTGTAAAAGAACCATCATGTCTTCTCCTGCCCCCTGATGCCAATGATAACCAAGTGAACCTGCAAGAAGATCATAATCCTTATCAATATCTGCGGGTTGCAGGCGACTATCCTGCCAGGGTAAAATATCTTCCATATCTCCCTTGAGGAGACGGGCTTCTGCAAGAATCTCATGACCAGAAGCAACCGTTTTTTTGGTGCTTACCACACCTTCAGAATAGGATTTTCCAGAATTATCAATGGGACCATCTGTTGAGCTTGAATTTAAAGAAACATTGAATGCTGTAGTTGAGTTGCCACCTGTCAAGTTTGTCAGCACTTTTCCAGTCTTGCCACTACCTCCATTTAAAGTAACACTTCCTTTTATTTCCGGTGTTTCAAGGAGATTCTGATAGGAGTTGTAACTGGTGTAAGTGTTTGAATTAACGGGTTTCAGCAGATCTGCCCGCTTCATGTCACCAATATTACCTGTACCAACCTGCCGAAGACTCTTTGAACTCATCACTCTGAACAGATAGGCACTGCTGTTTGATTCATCATCCCATACAGCCTTATCACCCTTTGCATCTGCCCACTCATAAAGCCCCATTGTGGCAAGGGACCATGCAAGTGATATATTTCTGGAAGCTCTGTCTTGATCAAGCAGATATCGGGAGCGGGTCATCAGTTGGTTGTCGTTAAGACCTATCGATTTCTCCAAAGATTTAATACCTTCTCCTGGTCTGTAGGTATCAGAGAGAATGGTTGCAAGATACATGTGAGGAGTTGGATCATAAGGATCCAGAGTTGCCGCACGTTTCAACTCAACTTCTGCCTCAGACCTCTCTCCAAGTTCATACTGGGCTTTGGCAAGATAGGTATGGGGATATGCCGCAAGAGGTTCAAGCAGACAGGCTTTTTCCATATTTTCAAGAGCCTCTGCTGTTTTCTTTTGATGATATAACGCAAGTCCAAGCCCAAGGTAGCCTGATGCAAGGTTATTTTTTCTCTCAACTACTCGCCTGAACTCTTTTTCAGCACCTTCAGAGTCAAGTTTTATCAATAAGATGTAACCCTTGAGCATATCAACCCGTATATCAGATGAATTAAATGAAAAAACCATCTGTTCAGCTTGCCCAATCTTGTCAAGTCCCAAAAGGAGTTCAACATATCTAATCATGGCTGGGAGAGACAGTGGATCAAGAGAGACTGCCCTCTCTGCCGCCTTTAATGCCTCCTGAAATTTTCCTTTTGATTGCAGAACTGTTGCCAATGCAACATGAGTGGCGGCTCTGCCTCCTCCAAGTCTGACCGCGTTCTGTGATGTTTGAAGTGCTCGGTCATCTCCGTTGACAAGAAACTCCATAGCCTTTTGGGCAACTGTGATGGCATTAAAATCCACACTACTCTTTTGGGCGTTAGCCATACCTGTTTTAGTATCAGTTTTGAGACTATCATAATTTTTAAGAAATTGAGCATCAGCCGGCCCTATGATATCAGGTGTCAGCAGAAGCCACTGAACGCTCTTTTCAGGTTTTAGCAGCTTTGTAATTACAGGGGCAGTGCCTTTTTGTGCTGTTACACCTTCACCTCTTGAGATTACGGCATTACCCTTTGAATTTGTACATTTTACCTGACCTTCAAGAACTGTAATGTCAGATCTGCCATCATCCGCAACAGACAGAGCCATCTCTGTTCCTCTGATACTTGCCGAAATTACAGGAGTTTGAAATACAGGCTTTGAACCTTTGCGTTTGTTCCTGAACCAGAGTTTTCCTGAAAACATCTCAAGAATACCATTTTTTTTCACCTCTTCATCAGGTGCAGAACCGTTTTTTTTAAGATAGAGAACAGAACCGGCTGAGAGACGTATCTGAGATCTGTCATTTAGCATCAAAGCGGCCTCTCCATCTGATTCAACCTTGATGTATGACCCTTCAGGAAAATCCATTGATGGTTTTACAGGAGACCATGAGTTGCCCTTGTCAAGTGAAAACAGAACAGTACCTTTTGAAAAAACTAATTGACCGGCAGACTCTTGGGCTTCACAGTTGAATATTACAACATCAAGAGTCATGGAGAGTATAATGAAAACCGAAAGAACGATGAAAAATCGTAATTGAGAGCCTTTTTTTGGACGGTTTATTCTTAAAATGGTCATTGAATGGTCTGTGGGAGATGGCTGGGTAGAATGTCTCCCTAAATAGGATAT
>CAXNND010000085.1:0-7094 GCA_964203105.1 Desulfamplus sp. | reverse complement strand
GGCGGTCATAAAACTCATAGACAACCTCTGCAAGAGGAAGGGTAAATTTCATCTCAATCCTGTTTCTGGTCAGATACTGGTAGTTTGTGCTGACTCCACGATGCTCCATACAAAGCTGCATCACAGCACCCATATATTTGTCAGGGATTATGATTGCGGCATTGATAAATGGCTCCCGCGTCCCTGCAATTTCAGTGGGATCAGGATAGAGGGCAGGATTGTCAATAATCTGGAGTGTGCCGTCATTACGGGTTATCTCATACTGAACAGATGGTGATGTGAGAATCAGGGAGATGTCGTACTCTCTCTCAAGACGCTCCTGAACAACCTCAAGGTGAAGAAGACCCAAAAAGCCACATCTATACCCAAATCCAAGTGCTGCGGAAGCATCTTTTTCGTAAATCAATGATGCATCGTTGAGTTTGAGTTTTTCCAGTGCTTCTGAAAGTGCCTCATAATCGTCAGCAGCAACAGGATACATTGATGAAAAGACTACAGGGTTTGGTTCCCTGAAACCTGGCATCTGGGCTTCACACGGATCAGAGGCAAGAGTTACAGTATCCCCGCACCTAACATCGCTTATCATCTTGATTCCTGCGATAATATATCCAACCTGTCCTGCCTCAAGCTCCTCTTGCGGGTTTCTCACAATCTGGAAAAAACCGACCTCCTCAACCTTGTATTCTGCATTGTTCGACATAAAAAGTATCTTATCACCTTTTTTTACGCTGCCCTGGAATAGCCGGACATGCACAATGGTTCCACGGTAGGGATCATAATGTGAATCAAAGATCAGTGCCTGCAAAGGAGCGGAAGCATTGCCAACAGGCGGATGCATCATCTTCACAGCCGCCTCAAACACATTCTCCATCCCCTCACCTGTTTTTGCTGATACCAACAGGGCTGTAGAGCTGTCAAGACCCAAATCTTCTTTTATCTGCTCTTTTGCCCACTCTATATCAGCAGAAGGAAGATCAATCTTGTTGATGACCGGCACCACCTCAAGGTTATGCTCCATTGCAAGATACATGTTTGCCAGAGTCTGTGCCTCAACTCCCTGACTTGCATCCACAAGGATAAAAGCACCTTCACATGATGCCAATGCACGGGAGACTTCGTATGAGAAGTCAACATGTCCCGGAGTATCAATAAGATTGAGAAGGTAATCCTGTCCATCTTCTCCTTTATATGGCAGAGATACAGTCTGACTCTTTATAGTTATCCCACGCTCACGTTCAATGTCCATGGAGTCTAAAATCTGATCCTGAAAATCCCGTTCAGAGACAATGCCGGCAAGTTGTATCAGCCGATCAGAAAATGTCGATTTCCCATGATCAATATGGGCAATAATACTAAAATTTCTTATATTTTCTCTTTTTACAGCCAAATTCACCTCAAATAACAGTTGAAATAACCATTCAAAATCAAAACTTTCTAAAACAAAATATTGACGATTTATCGTAATTTAGAATAAAGTTGCATTCAAAAGTACCACCTAATTTAATATAACATATTGGATACTAAACACAAAGAAATAATAAACTTGTCCGCTTACAAGGAAGATATATGAATACATCCATCATGATTGTTGAGGATGACGATGCCATCAGGGACTCAACAGAAGAGTTTCTTAAATTATCAGGATATTCAACTATTTCTATCCCAAGTGCAGAAGCTGCCCTTCAAATTGTTAAAGTATTTCAGCCTGATATCATATTGACGGATATATCAATGGAGGGGATGAGTGGACTTGAAATGACCCGAATCATCAAAAAGACCCATCCTGTTGAGGTGATTGTAATGACAGGGTACATAGCGGAGCACTCCTATGAAGAGGCAATCAGTGCCGGAGCCAGTGATTTTATATTCAAGCCTTTCCGGTTCCAGGAGTTGAGTCTAAGAATAAAACGGGTAATCAGGGAGATGAATCTTAAACGCCAGCATGAGGATCTGGTCAAAAGACTTGAGATGCTCTCCATAACAGACGGACTTACAGGGCTTTATAACCAGAGATACTTTTATCAGCAGCTCGGTGCTGAAATAGAACGACACATAAGATATAAAATAGACATATCCATTCTGCTTATGGATATTGATCACTTCAAGGCTTTTAACGATACATGGGGGCATCTTGAAGGCGATAAGGTTCTTATGGAGCTTGGTCTGATGATTAAATCCTGTTTAAGAACCATGGATTCTGCATACAGGTATGGAGGAGAGGAGTTTACAGTTATTATACCAGAGACAGATATTGATGGGGCGTGTGTTGTTGGTGAGAGAATCAGAGATGTCTTTGCCTCAAAAAAATTCTACCCTTCTGACAGAAGTAGTGGACTATCTGTAACCATAAGCGTAGGAGCGGCACAGCTCACAGACGATGAAAATGCTACCTCTTTTATAAAGCGTGCAGATATGGCAATGTTTAAATCTAAGCAGAACGGAAGAAATAGGGTTTCAACCTGACTAAACCTATCCAAAGATGAGAGAGCCAAGAGAATGAATTTGAATGAAGATTTTAGATTTGACAACTTTTTAAAAGTTGTCAAATCTATATCTAAAAGAGATTTAGAGCCTCATCTGTTTGATTTTATTAATATTAAGTGTAAGCTTATCCCTTTTGTCCTGAAGCATCTGCTGCTGCTCCTTTACCTTTTCTACAACATCATCAGGTGCTTTATCAAGAAAACTCTCATTGGTAAGCCTTTTTGAAATAGAAATTAACTCCTTTGTAACTTTATCCAGTTCCTTTTCAAGACGCGTCTCCTCCTTGTCAAAATTAATCACCTCTTTCAAGGATACATAAATTGTAGTACCCATTACTACCCCTGTGGCACAGGATACAGGGGCATCCGCTGTATCGGAATCGGAAAGGGTAAGGCTCTCAAGCCTTGAGAGATTTTCAATCAGAGATGTATTATCTGTGATAAGTCTCTTCTGAAGCTGATCCGATGTTTGGAGAATCACATTGAGCTGAAGTGAGGGCTGAATATTCATCTCACCACGTATATTGCGGATTCCTGAAATCAGAGCCACAATAAACTCCATATCTTTTTCAACCTGAAGGTTTCTGAATGTGTAGTCAGGATCATTATCCGCTGGAAAAGAGGCTTCCATAACAGAGCCACTGACTGTTGGAAGTGCATGCCATATCTCTTCAGTTACAAACGGCATAAACGGATGGAGCATTATAATGATATCCTTGACTACCTTTGCCAGCACGGATCTTGAGGCATCACGTCGCTTCTGCCCCTCTTTTTCATAGAGGGCAGACTTTGCCGCCTCAAGATACCAGTCACAAAATTCATGCCATACAAACTGATAAATAGCATTTGCAGAATCATTGAACCTGTAGTTTTCAATTCCTGAACTTACTGCCTCAGCAGTTGCAGCAGATCTTGATAGTATCCAGTGTTCGCTCATAGAGTAGGACTTGTCGGCAATATTTGTTATCTTGAACTGTATTAGATTGGCATCCTCAGGCTCTGCGTCTCCAGACTGAACCAAAACGCTGTTTCCAGATTGTCCGGCCCCGTTTTCAAGGTGCATCATGGTGAATCGTGCAGCGTTCCAGAGTTTATTCACAAAATTTCGATAACCCTCAACTCTCTCTTCTGACATCCGCACATCTCTTCCCTGAGCCGCAAAAGCTGCAAGTGTAAACCTGAAGGCATCAGCACCATAACTGTCAATTATTTTAAGAGGATCAATCACATTACCCTTGGATTTGCTCATCTTCTTTCCATGTTCATCCCTTACAAGAGCATGGATATAAACATCCTTGAAAGGCACCTCTCCCATGAAACGGGTACCCATCATCATCATTCTTGCAACCCAGAAAAAGAGGATATCAAACCCTGTAACAAGGGCACTTGTCGGATAAAAGGTCTTCAGGAGGTCTGTCTCTTCTGGCCAGCCCATTGTGGAAAATGGCCAAAGTGCACTGCTGAACCAGGTATCAAGAACATCTGTCTCCTGAGAGATATCAACAGAACCGCAGCCATCACATTTATCAGGATCAACCTCTTCAACCATTACCTGACCGCAGGTGTGACATCTCCAGACAGGAATACGGTGTCCCCACCATATCTGCCTTGAGATACACCAGTCCTGAATATTATCAAGCCATTCAAAATAGGTTTTTGCCCAGTTTGAGGGGATTATTCTGGTTTTGCCATCGCGTACAGCATCTGCTGCCACCTTTGCAAGGGGACCAGCCTTTACAAACCATTGCCTTGAAAGAGACGGCTCAACAACAGTTTTACAGCGATAACAGTGACCAACACTGTTTTTAAGATGCTCTTTTTTTACCAGAAGTCCAAGTTTTTCCAATGCCTCAACTGCCATTGTCCTGCATTTGAACCTGTCAATACCCATGTATTCGCCGGCATTTTCATTCATTATGCCTTCATCATCAATAACCTTAAGCCTCTCAAGTCCATGCTTTTCTCCAAGGTTAAAGTCATTGGGATCATGGGCAGGAGTTACTTTAAGTACTCCTGTGCCAAATTGAGTATCTACATACTCATCATGGATAATAGGAATAATCCGATTGGTCAGAGGCAGCATGACCCTTTTATGTTCAAGATTCTTGTATCGTTCATCATTTGGGTTAATAGCAACCGCTGTATCTCCAAACATGGTTTCAGGACGTGTAGTTGCCACGACAAGAGCATCGGTGCCATTTACAAATGGATATTTTATATAATAGAGAAAGCCCTCATTCTCTTCGTGGTCAACTTCAAGGTCTGCAAGAGCTGTTCTGCATCTTGGACACCAGTTAATGATGTACTGCCCCTGATAGATAAGATTATCCTTGTAAAGACGGACAAAGACCTTTCTTACAGCATCGGAAAGTCCCTTGTCCATTGTAAAGCGTTCCCGTTCCCAGTCACACGACGCACCAATTTTTTTAAGCTGATTTATAATTGCCCCGCCCGACTGTTCCTTCCATGCCCACACAGCATCAATAAATTTTTCTCTTCCCAACTGATCTCTTGTAATTCCCTGCAATGCCAAATTTTTCTCCACTACATTCTGAGTGGCAATACCGGCATGATCTGTACCTGGCATCCAGAGAACATTATCCCCGCAAAGTCTTCTGAACCTGCACATTATATCCTGTATGGTGATATTAAGAGCATGTCCCATGTGAAGAACACCAGTCACATTAGGGGGTGGGATAACAATTGAATAAGCCTGTTTATCGCTTTTATCCTCTGCCACAAAAAAACCCTTATCCAACCAGTATTTATACCACTTATCTTCAATCCCTGTGGGGTCATATCCTTTTTCAAGAGAATCGGAACTCATATACTAACTCCTAAGCATTTTAATAAGCTACCCTTTACGAGTAGCGGTAGTTTACTGCATGGCAGTTAAAATTTTTTTCTTAATATCATCCATCTGTCTGTTGAGGATATTTTCAATAACCTTTGAAAATATAGAATCTAATTGTTTTCCATATCGTTCTTCAATGACCTTTTCAAGCAGTTCAACGATCCGATCTTCTGATGGCAAAGACTGCCCTTCTAATAATAGTGGCTCTTCTGCTGGCGGGAGAGTGGTCTCTTTAGATAGAACTGGCTCTTCTGCTGGTGAGAGGGTCTGTTTTTCTAAAGTTAGCACGGGTATCATCTCTTCATCGACAAACTCAACACTCTCATTTTTATTATATTGGGAAACATCACCTAAGTCCTCATGCACCACATCTACAAGTTCAATAATCTCATCTTCTTCAGATAGACTAATAATCTCCTCATCCTCAGATATGTCAATAATCACATCTTCTTCAGAGGTATTAATCTCTTTATATTCGGCTACATCATCAAATGAGAAGTTGTTTTCATCTGAAATATCTTCAAGTTCTATAAATCCATCAGACGATTCATCAGATAACCCGTCAAGCGATTCATCAGAAAAATCTATATCAAGCTCAAGATTATCAGAGTTATCATCATTCATATCTTTTATATTGTTCATGAAGACTCCTGTAGAATCGGATAGGCGGATTCGCCCTGTGTTTATCTAAATGTAAATGTTATTCATGGATAAATATCAAAGGGTTAATATTGTGTCAAGATTATTCAAGCTATCTGCCTGCACTACGGCCATTCTTATCGCCTGAACAAGGCTTGCGTGATCCGCTCTGTTCTGCCATGCAATATCATAGGCAGTGCCATGATCCACAGATGTTCTTATAATAGGAAGCCCGAGTGTGGTATTTACCCCGTCACTGAAATGGAGCAGCTTGAATGGGATAAGCCCCTGATCGTGATACATGCAGATTACACAATCATATTTTCCTTGAGCAGCATAATAAAAAACAGTATCAGGGGGAAAAGGACCTGATATATCAAACTCCTCCATATCAGATGGCGTTTCATACATTGTCTTGTCTTTTGCATCTCTCCCCCCTTGCTCATGTATCAAAGAGAAGGTTTTTTTTGCTTCGTCCACAGCAGGCATTATAATTTGTCTCTCCTCATCGCCAAACATCCCGTTTTCACCTGCATGTGGATTTAGTCCCGCAACGGCAATACGGGGCTTTTTAATACCAAAATTCTTTTTTAATGCAGTTCCGGCAATCCTGATAGTTTTGACAATATTCTCAACAGTCAACTTCTCTGATACCTCAGACAAAGGTATATGAATAGTTACAAGAACTACCTTGAGCCGCTCACCGGCAAGCATCATGGCATAATCATCGGTAGAGGTTCTCTTTGCAATCAGCTCTGTATGTCCATGAAACTGGGATCGTGCCATTTTCAGGGCTGTTTTGGTTATAGGGGCAGTGACCATAGCAGCAATCTTTCTGGACATTGCCAAATCAACAGCTTTGTTGATGTATTCTATCATTGCTAAACCAGTCTCTTCTGATGGCTTTTGTCTATCTTTAATGGGGTTAAACGGGATGCAAGAGAGATTCAAAACATTAATAGTGTCATCACAAAAGCTGATATCAGAAAAATCGCCATCGTAATGAGAGGAAATTTCATTAATCTTTGATGTGCTGTTTTTCAGATGTAAAGCCTTTTCCATAATGCCTCTGTCTCCGATCACAAGTGGCTTACATATCTGATGTATTGAGGGGAGAG
>CAXNND010000084.1:0-7099 GCA_964203105.1 Desulfamplus sp. | reverse complement strand
TACAGCTTATTCGTTCAGGGGATACCGTTGTAACTGGAGGTTTTGTCAATTTTGAAGGTTTCGCAATACAGACAAGAGATGAGATAAAAGAGGTAAAAGAGGCTGTGGAGAACATTGTCCGTCCTATTAACAAGCGTGTATATACTATTGTTAATTACGATAACTTCTACATCAATCCTGAAATTCTTGATGAATACACCCTTATGGTCAAGGGGCTTGTTGATGAACTTTATGCCTGCGTCACCCGATACACAACCAGTGCGTTCCAGCGGATGAAAATAGGTGATGCCTTGCAGCAGAATAATCTTGAGCCTAATATCTACTCCACAATTGAAGAGGCTGGCAATGCGTTGAAAAACCTTTAGTAAACTGCCAATCTATTGATGAGGATTCAGTTTGTTCAGAAGCCATTTTCGATGAAAAATCTCGCCCGAAAGGTTCGCCAGGTGCTTGAACTGAAACAGGATTAGCCCACTTTTTCGATAGTTGACAAGTGTCTTTTGTTTGTGATAGAGAGCATGACTCATAATTCTTATTTTATTAAAACCTCGTATGGATACTATGGTATGGAATCCAAGGAGTGGAGTTATATTGAAATCAATCACACTTATTTGCATACCTTTCGCCGGTGGCACATCGTTTGCGTTTCGAGATATACACAAGCACCTTCCAAACTATATACTTCCCATCTGCATTGAATTTTCGGGACATGGGAGACGTCTCCAGGAACCAGTTATGAGAGATATACATGATATGGTATCTGACATCTTTCATCAACTTCCATCTTGCGATAGCAGTCAATTGGCTATTTGGGGACACAGTATGGGGGGGACAATTGCCTATTTATTAGCTCGCCGTCTCTGGACTTCTGGACGCGACTTGCCACTACAACTTTTTGTAAGCGGATCGCCTGGACCATCAATCCCACGTAAAGAAAAAGATGTTTACAAGCTGCCCCGCCACGCATTTGTTGAAAAGGTCAAAAGCTACGGTGGAGTTGCAGAGGAGGTGCTTGCAGAAAAAGATCTGATGGATCTGTTCCTGCCTATTTTAAGAGCTGATTTCCAGGCACTGGAAACTTATGAACACACCAGCCACCCACCATTGCCGGTACCCATAACCGCCATGCTCGGGAGTCGTGAACATATCGTAAAAGATGATGTTAAGGCATGGCAGAGGGAAACCTCATTGCCCCTGAGAATGCACCAGTTTAACGGCAACCATTTTTTTATTTTTGATCATATAGATTCCATTGGTCGGATAATTTCAGATACCTTGCAAAAGAATGAAAATTTTGATCAAGCAATATTTGTTGCACCAAAATCATTATAACGCTAAACATCGCATTAAAAGGAGGAAAAACATGGGTAACAGAGTATTAAGAGTGATTATTTGTTGTATCACAATGCTGGCAATCACCTGGCCGCTCAACAGCATTGCTGAAGAAGCTGTCACAACTCAGAAAGAGAAGAAAACAGACCAGAAAGCAGATGTCAAAAAAAAACAGGATATGAGCAACTGGTGGACTCGTAACCCCTTGAGCTTTGATCCTATGCCCGAGGATCTTTTATGGCATCTGGAGGCAACCTATCAATGGGATCGTGCCACAGGTAACTGGACTTCTGACAACCATCTGCTGAACTCCCAACTCTCTTTACGCTACAACCGTTTTACCAATCACATTCGCTATAGTTTTGACAAGCGTGATGTAGGCAAACCCACCGCTCCACCAAATTCAGAGCTGAATACGGATTTGAGGAACTCTACCAAGCATGAAATTCACGAGGATTTCAGATATGCACTTACCAAGCGGATATATCTTGCCCCTGGAATGTTTCTTCTGAAAGACGACTACTCCTATATTGATGAAAGGTGGACATACTATGCCGGTGCCGGAGCAGATCTCATAACCCACCCGCTTTTCCGTCTCTCGCTGTTTGGAGCTTACGGCTATGAGACCAAGAGGTATATTGACGAGTATCATGAAACATATCTCATGGTAGAAGAGTGGGGAGTAGCTGATAGAATCAAAGATTACGATCCTGGTACAGAAGAACGTGATGTTCTCTATTTTGATCAGGCTATAAGGCTGTTTCCTTACTATAATGTTATGGTTACTCAAAATCTTATATATGTCATAGATGCAAGTGATGCAGATATCTATCGTTGGACATTTAAAATCGGTGTGGATTTCAAAATCATGGAACATCTCTTTGTGAACATTGAATACAAGGAAGAATATGATAATAATGCCAATCAGTTACTTGGAGTCCGCAAACGCGATCAAACCAACGGTATTGGTATCAAGGTAGAATTTTAACTCTTTATTAAATTTCCGAGCAAAAAAATTCAATTCAGGAAATTGAAGGAGAAGGCACATGAATGACAAACCCACTGATGTGACTAACGACAAGACAGGTAGCACAGAGGATCAGAAGGTCGCATCACAAGATATCAAATCAGAATCTGTTCAGCCCCAGCAGCTTTCTGAATCAGAATTCAAGGACAGGCTGCAAAACGCAGAGCAGACCACCCGCAAACGGGTCTATGCGGCTATGGGGGCAGGTCTGATTCCATTCCCAATAGTCGATTTTATGGCACTCACAGGAATCCAGATGGAGCTGGTGAAGTCCCTCTGCACAATTTATGATGTGCCTTTCAAGAAGGATATTGGTAAAACACTTGTTACCACACTGATTGGCGGAGGATTACCGGTTCATACCAGCCCTTTACTTGCATCTATGGTGAAAAATATTCCTCTGATTGGTACTACCACAGGGGCTATAACCCTTAGTGTAGTTGGTGGTGCCTGCACCTACGCCGTAGGTAAAGTCTTTATCCAGCATTTTGAAGCTGGGGGTAATCTGCTGAATTTCAATCCAGAAAAGATGCGTACGTATTTTCAAAGTTACTATAAAGACGGAGAATGTATCGCAACTGAGGTCTCTTCCAAGTAATGAGTTCAAGTGTCAAAGCAAAATGTGCATTTGTTTACGCAGGAATCGGTACTCAATGGAAAACCATGGGTGCCGATTTATTGCTGGATCAGCCCGTTTTCAGGGATGCTATCGGACGTTGCGATACAGAATTTGCTAAATTTTCCGACTGGTCGATCATCGAAGAGATAAGCCGTCCTGAAAGTTCCTCCCGCATTGATGATCTGTTGATTGCCCATCCGTGCAATGTCGCCATTCAAATCGGTTTAGGGGCACTGCTTAATGAGTGGCAGATTGTGCCCCACGGGGTTGTGGGGCACTCTTCCGGTGAAGTTGCAGCAGCTTATATAGCTGGCATTCTCAGTTTGCAAGATGCCATGCGGATAACCTGGCGACATTGTGAACTTATGGCAAAGATTATAGGTAAAGGGGTTCTACTCCACATTGGACTGTCTGCGGCAGAGGTGAAACAACGTTTAGAGTCAGAACCCTCTGAAATCTGGATAGCCGCAATGAACAGCCCATCAGCTACAGTTGTAACCGGAGCAGCAGATATTCTGGCCCCTCTGATCAGACAATTGGAAAACAAAAGCGTTTTTTGCCGAATATTGCGGATCAATATCCCCTACCACAGCCCTGTTGTAGAGCCATTTATCAACGATCTTTATAATGGTATCTGCAATTTGAAGACAAATCCTCCCCATATTCCCATTTATTCCACCTTACGTGGTGGACTGGCTCTTTCTGATGACTTTGGAGCCAGGTATTGGCCAGAACATATCAGACAACCGGTACGCTTTGCTGAAACCATAAATGCAATGCTGGCTGAAGGATACACGACATTTATCGAAATAACTCCTCACGGAGTTTTAGGCGGTGCAATAGAAGAGTGTGCAAATGAGTTTTACAACGCTAATATAGATAGTGGACACTCAGTCGTAAACAATAGGGTTTCAACTGTTCTGGCAGTCTCAACATTAAAACGACTTACAGCAGCTAATGTTACCTTGACTGACAGTTTGGCTGTATTGGCAGCAGCGGATCGTTTAGATTTAGAAGGGTTACCCCACGATATTCAGAGTATTGTAAACCACAAAGTATCATTAAATGGCAAACCGAAAGCTATTGCCCCACAAATTATCCAGTCTGAAAGTGACAATACTTCCTTGACAAAAGTGTCTAAAATAATTAGAGAGGCTCTTGTTGCAGTAACGCACGGAATAATTGTACCCCCTTCAGACAACACAATCGGCTTTTTAGAGATGGGACTTACCTCTCAACATGCAGTCCGCATGGCAAATTATCTGTCAAATGCCCTTGGACGCTCTATCTCTGCCACTACTATGTTTGATCATCCTAATATTGCAGCTTTGGCAAATTTTTTATCTGTAGATTTTATAAACATTAAGAGTAATGATTTAATTCAACATGGTTCACTTGCCGAATCTTTTTCAGGTGACGAATCTTTTTCAAGAACAATAAACAGAGATATTGCGGTTATTGGTATGGCGTGCCGTTTCCCAGGTTCTGCTAATAATCCGGCACAGTTTCATAATCTGCTTATGGAAGGTGTTTGTGCCATTAAACCTGTCCCATCAAGCAGATGGAATTCCAGTCTCTGGTTGGATACAACTCCGGATGCCCTTGGCAAAGCCTATTCCCAGGTTGGTGGTTTTTTGGAGGATCGTCATATTTTTGATTTGGATGCTCCATTTTTCAGGATTTCCCCAAAAGAAGCCATGTCTCTTGACCCCCAACAGCGGCTTTTGCTTGAAACTGTATGGGAGGCTTTTGAAGATGCTGGAATTCCACCTTCTGCCTGTTCTGGAAAGCGAGTAGGGGTTTATATTGGCATTTCAACTCTGGATTATATGGGTGCCCATCTCTGGTCGTCAAATTCTGATAAGATTGATGGTTATTCTGCCACAGGCTCCATGTATAGTGCTGCTGCTGGACGAATATCTTATCTGCTTAATCTTAACGGTCCCAATTTTCCCCTGGATACTGCATGTTCATCAGCTTTGACCGCTCTTGACTGTGCCTGTCAGGCACTTAATTCAGGTTCAGCATCATTGGCAGTCGTTGCCGGGGTCAATGCGATGGTGCATCCCCACATGTTTGTCTATTTCTCCAAATTAGGTGCTCTTTCTGCTTCAGGACGCTGTCGCACGTTTGACGCTGAGGCTGATGGTTATGTACGTGGAGAGGGGGCAGGTGCAATACTACTCAAACCACTCAATCAAGCACTTTCAGACAAAGATCAGATACTTGCAGTGATCAAGGGCACTGCTGTAAACCATGACGGTGCATCTTCAAGTTTTACAGCACCTAACGGTAGTGCCCAACAGAAGGTGATCCGTTTGGCATTGAAAAACGCAGGGATAAAACCTGTAGATGTCGATTATGTTGAAGCTCACGGAACAGGCACTCGTCTTGGAGATCCAATTGAAATACAGGCACTTGGTGCTGTTTATGGAGAGAATCGTTCCAAAGATCGTCCTTTGTGGGTTGGTTCAGTCAAAGCCAATATCGGACATCTTGAAGCTGCCGCTGGTATGGCGAGCATTATTAAAACGATCATGGTTCTTAGTTCAGGCACTATTCCACCCCAAGTTGGTTTTATTACCCCAAACCCGCTGATCCCATGGAAAGATCTGTCAGTTGCAATTCCTACAGAGCAGATAACCCTTTCCGATAAAAAAAGCGGACATATTGCAGGGATAAGTGCGTTTGGTTTCTCAGGCACAAATGCCCATGTGATCATGGCAGAACCGCCAGTGGCTGATGCGGTCGAAAGCAACTTAAGGGGCAATCCAGCAGCAACCATGATTGGTCCGGAATATTTGCTGTCAATATCTGCCAAAAGTCCGGCAGCGTTGATTGACTACTGTCGTGATTATATCGAATTTTTGCAAACAATAGACAATAATCCCGAGTTGTTGTCTGATATCTGTTATACGGCAAAGATTGGCAGAACGGTTTTTGATTATCGGTGTGATGTTACTGGCACAGAAACGGAAGATTTGATAGATGCTTTAAAAAAAATCGTAGATAATCCTGACACAATCCATAACTCTATCCCCTCTGATAACGGATTGCATAAGGAAAAGAATATCCCTTTTAGCCCTCTTAGGAAAAAGGTCTCTATTCCAACATATCCTTTTCAGCGTAAACGGTTCTGGATGAATCCTGTATCAACCACAGTGCCGCAAGAGCCAACAATACATGGATATTCAAAGATATTAGGGCAGAGAATTTTTAATAATACAGATAGTGATAATGCACCTAATATGGATGCTGACAATTCACTCGACAGGGTGGCATATCAAGTTCAGTTTAATAGGGAATTCCCAACTTTTATACCCGAGCACATTATTTACGGAGAGCCGATTGTGCCGGCTGCTGCCTATCTTTCACAGCTATTTTCCTATTTTAGGACTCAACATCAGAATAGACAAAATATCAAATCATCTAAAATGGTTGGAGTAGGATTTGATATCAGCTTCACCGCACCTATGGTGATCCATAAAGCTCGTTTTGTCCAACTTGTATGTCTAAATCCAGAGCAACAAAAAGCGGATCAGAGCAAAACAGATCAAAGCAAACCAGTAAAAAACAAAACAGCGTTTAAAATCATTAGCCGAACAGAAACTGAATCCTGGATAACTCATTGCAAAGGCGGGTTAGAGTTTGGTGAAAATGATGATAAACCTTTTAATAATTGGGCTTCTGATAAGCCTTTTAACCAGTGGATTGATGATTTTTGCAAAAACTGCAATCAGACAATAAACGGCTCTGAATTTTACGCAAATTTTAAAACATTGGGATATGAACTTGGCTCTGGATTTTGCAGAATAGAACAGGCATTTTGTGGACAGATTGAGAGTCCCCTGCCCTGCCCCGCTTCTACCCCGATAAAGGAGAGTGAGTCATATATACAGGCAGTGTGTCGTATAAATCTCACCCAATCTAAAACAACAGATGGATATGATCTCTATCCTGGTTTTATTGATGCAATGTTGCAATCCCTGGTGTTTGGTGCTCCCCAAATTTTACAGATTCTATCAGAACGGTCAAAAATTTTAATTCCCTTTGCCCTGGATCGATTTGAGGTCTATGCCGCCATCCCTTCTGGTGAAAGTGCAACTTGTCTTGTCACCACC
>CAXNND010000083.1:0-7131 GCA_964203105.1 Desulfamplus sp. | reverse complement strand
TGTGCTTGATGTAAATCAGACCGTAAAACAGATACTCAACATTACTGATCGTCTCTCGTTTGCCATTAACTTCATGGCATCTCTTGCCATAGTTGCAGGTCTGGTGGTTCTATTTTCCATTGCAAGATACGAAACACACGGGCGATCATGGGAGATAAACCTTCTAAAGGTTCTTGGGGCAGGATTTGGCGATATCAGAAAGATAATTCTGTTGGAATTTGGATTTTTGGGGTTTATGGCAACCTTTTTTGCAACAATCTTGAGCCTGCTGGTCTCCTATGGTATTGCGTGGTTTTTCTTTGAACGGCTCTGGTCATTCAGGTGGGAATATAGCCTCTTCTGTCTGGTTGCCATAACCTTGATCTGCATTGCAACTGCAATGGCAGCAACAGCCAAGGTAATCCGGCAGAAATCTGCCGGGTTGCTTTCAGAGTAAAATAGCAATTGATCTTTTTAAATCCTAATGTGGACTATCGGGAAATTTGTTTCTTATCGCTTTAATCACATCATAAATAGATAGAAATATCTCAACAAGTTCAGGATCAAAATGGTGTCCAGACTCCTTTTCCAACATTGCAATTACCTCTGTCTCTTGCCATGCAGGCTTATAGACTCGTGCTGAAATAAGAGCATCATAAACATCTGCAAGAGCTACAATCCTGCCTGGAAGAGGAATATTTTCTCCCTGCAAGCGTCTTGGATATCCTCTGCCATCCCATCTTTCGTGGTGAGTATATGCAATATCATAGGATAGAGCATCAAGATCAGAGACATTACCATGAAAGAGCTTTGCCCCCTGATAGGCATGGGTTTTCATAATTTTGAACTCATCATCGTTAAGTCTTGCCGGTTTTTTAAGAATAATATCAGAGATAGCAACTTTACCTACATCGTGGAGCATTGCTGCAATTCTTAAAATATCCTTGTAGTTTTTTATCTCCTTGTATGTGAGATTATGCCTCTCTGCCCATTTTTGAAAAATTTCTATGGAGTATGAAGCAACCCTGTTAACATGAGACCCCGTCTCTTTGGGATCTCTGAGCTCCGCCATTTTGATCATTCTTAAAATCATCTCACGGGTCATCTTTGCTTTTTCAATGGCAGAGGTTGCACTTCCTGCAAAAAAATTGAGATAGCTTTCATCTGACTGTGTAAATGGTATAGGCTTCCCTGAGCTATCCCTTGCATTGATAATCTGCATCACGCCGATAACCTGGGAACGAGTTGTCACAAGAGGAATGGTCATCATGGATTGTGTGCTGTATCCTGAAATTTCATCAAAGCTGTTATTGAACGAATAGGGTACCTTATAGTCAAGGTTGTGAACATCATCAATTTTGAGAGATTTACCTTTCAATGCCACATAGCCCGCAATAGATTTTTCATTAACCGGAATCGAGAAGTTGGAGTATATCTGTTTGTTATTGAGAGGATCACGTTTTTGGAGGGTATCATTCTGAAAGTAACTGAAATTGAGATTCCTATTTTCCAGAAGAAATATGGAACCAGCATCAGCATTTGTTAATCGCCGTGTTTCATATAAAATAGCATCAAGAAGAGAATCAATATCCTTGATATGGTTTAAATCATCATTTACTTTTAACAACGTGGTTAGTTTATCATCATCATTACATAATAAATTCAATTTTCCCCCTTTCTTTGCCTCTAATTAGAGCTTTTTGAAATATATTCAGCCTTTTGAAATCTTAAAGGTAAATTTGAAAGACTAAAGTAGTTCAGATAATTCTGGAAATCAACCCAAAAGAGAATACAGGAGTTTAATTTTGACAAATACCAATGGCTGTCATCAAAATATTACAGATAGAGAACAATCCAATACGTATCTGCACATCTCTAATGCTCACCAACAGTTTGATTTTGATTTTTTCACTTCAAAAGATAACCAGCAGATACGGTGGGGATACATGAGGGCAAAGCTACCCTCTGTGCAGCAAAAAATAGTGGGTTCAAAATCAAGGTCAGAATCAAAGGGGGTATTGCTTCTTTTAAACGGCAGAACAGAATTTATGGAAAAATACAGGGCAGTGGCATCAAGGCTCTCATCCATGGGTTACCATGTGATCAGTTTTGATTGGAGAGGACAGGGTCTGTCCGTCCGAGAGCTATCCAATCATGACAAGGGTTATGTCAGGGACTTTCATATCTATATCAACGATCTTGCGCTGTTTTACAATCTTCATGTTGAGCCACTCTCTATTGAATTGAAACTGCCAGTTATCATCCTTGCCCACTCTATGGGTGGACATATAGCATTAAGATTTTTGTCTCAATTTTCAAATAGCAGTTTTACAAGCCATACAGATTCAACATCTAATAATTCCAATCCTCTCTCAAGTCACATCAATATTCAAAATATTAAAAAAGCGGTTCTTATATCTCCCATGATAGATATTATAACATCACCGATTCAGGGAGATTATGCCACTGTTATTGCTGATTGGGGTTCTCGACGACTTGCATATCTGGCGGTAAAGGCTGGGTTGGGGGGAAACTATATTCCAGGTGGAAAAGATTATTGCAGAAAAAATGTTCAATTCAAAGATAATCTTTTAACCCACGATTGGGATAATTTCTGGTTAGAGCACATGGAAATTGAAAAAAATCAAAACCTTGCCCTTGGCGGAGTAACATGGGGCTGGCTCAAAGCTGCCTTTGACTCGATTGCCATTCTCAAAGATGATCGATATCTATCTTGCATTAAAACTGCTGTAGTTATTTTCAGTGCTGAAGAAGATCGGGTGGTCTCCAATAAGGCACAGCAAAGTATTTGCAACTCTCTTCCAAATGGGAAATTTATCTCAATACCAAAAGCACGACATGAGATTCTGTTTGAAACAGTCAGAACGAGAGAGTTGCTATGGAGTAAGATATCACTTGAAGTTTGAAACAGATAAAATAAAGGAATGGCTCTGCTCTGGAGTTTTACAATTTTTGAAGAGTTGGAAATCTCAATTAGTTAGTGTTAGTATATATCTGTATTTGTCATTATAAGATTTTTA
Organism: Desulfamplus sp.; assembly: GCA_964203105.1. GTDB lineage: Bacteria > Desulfobacterota > Desulfobacteria > Desulfobacterales > Desulfobacteraceae > Desulfamplus. Next base: position 4,111 of record CAXNND010000083.1, on the reverse strand, counting down.
AAATTTTGGCGTTGACTAATCAATCCCTGTAAAGATATATAAGAAGAGTTATCCACACAGTTAAACTGTAGATACTCGCGATTTTAATGTCTCTACTATCATATAAAAAAACCGGCTCAAACAATCAAATCGATCATAATCGGTTATAAAAGGAGGATTGTAAAACGTTGAACCTCTGTAAAACCTGCAATATCATCAACTCACAAAAACTCACTGCACAAGACGTGGTTACGCAAATAACATTTTTTTCCATCCTTGTTTTTCTCATCATATCAACATCAACTGATGCAATTGCCGAAAGAGTTTTCTTTGCAGGCTACAAAGGGGGTTTTTACATAAAATCAGAGGAAGAGGGAGGAATGGAGCTGCGTCTTGGCGGTTCTTTCCAGTCCGACTACAGATATTATGCAGAAGAAGAGCGGGCAGACAACCGCTTTGACATCCGCCGTGCCAGACTGATCTTTAACGGTCAGCTTACCCAATGGTTCAGATTCGGCATGGAGTACGAGTTCCAGGGGAACGAAACGAGCAATCTTGTTGATGCCTATGGCGAGGCAGTATCTGGCAGCAGTGGTCTGCGATTTGGTCAGTTTCAGGAGCCGTTCAGCCTTGAGGCATTAGAGAAGAACAACTCCATTCTGTTTGCCGAACGTTCGATGGGCTACTATCTTGCACCATCCAGAGATGTGGGGGCTATGCTTTACAGCTCTCTTTTTCAGGATTCCATTCACATTTCTGCGGGGCTGTTCAACGGTGACGGAGACGACGGCTCTGCAAGGGGAAATGAACATGATGAACCTGAACTTGCTGGACGTGTTGTCTTCTCCCCATTGAAATTCATTGACTACAATCTGAGTGAGAGCAGCTCGGTCAAGTCTAATCCAGACGATGCAGACTCAAGAGGATTCAATTTAGACTGGATTCAATCTCTCCAGATTGGTTTTTCAGGCACTGTTGTAAAAGCTGACAACCTCAACATTGACATGAGGGTTAAAAGCTCTGGTATGGTTGGCACATCAAGAAATATCTACGAACTTACCCATAATACCAAATTCGGAGTGATACAGGATGTTGATCAAAGGCTCAGAACAGGTATTGAAGCTGCATGGACTTATGGACCAGTTGCCATTCAGGCAGAAAAGATAAGTTTCACATACAGCGAGCTTGATCCAGCCGGAAGTGCACCAGTATCTGATGCTGACTTCTCATCATGGTATGTAAGCGGTGCATGGTCATTAACAGGAGAGCATCAATCCCTGTCCCAGGGAGTTTTAAAACCTGTTTTTCCCAACCGTTTCTTCAATCCGTCTGAAAAAACATGGGGAGCGTTTGTAATTGCTGCAAGAGTGGAGCATTTTGAAGGTGATGAGGATTGGATAAATCCGGTTTCCAGTGTCTCTGTAAAAGAGGCGGACGGCTACAGCCTTGCTATAAACTGGATTCTCTTTCCAATGTGCCGCATTATTGCCGACTACTCATATACCGACTTTTCTGATTCAATAAAGGCAAGAGTTCTTTCTGATGGCACTGTTGACTACATTGATGAGGAAAATTGTCTGACACTCAGACTTAATATGGATTTTTAGTCATTTTGTTTTGACCACCTTGTTATTAAATAACTATTTGTTAACATTACGAATTTATTATCTAACCCGCAAATTCTACTGGAGATGAAAATGCAACAGAAAAAAACAGCATTAAAACCGACACTCTTTAAAAGCCTTGTCACTGCCATCTTTTTCCTTATTTTTACAATGATTGCAACAAACTCTTCTGATGCCGCATATCACCATGAAGGTGAACGTGATTCAGGCAATTTTCTTCAAATCTATTATGATAAAGCAGGGACAAAACTTGACCACTGTGGACTGTGCCACACAGGTGGCAGCTATACCAGCAGCACTGGAAAGCCGGCTACTTTAGGAAGCTGCCAGTGGTGCCATTATACCACCGATTACGGCAGGCAGAATGATAAAATAGAGCAGACTATCAACACTTACGGAAAAGCCTATAAAAATAATGGTCGCAATGCAGATGCCATTACCCGAATAGATTCGCTTGATTCAGACGGCGACAACTCAACCAATCGCGATGAGATATTGGCAAACAGTTTTCCAGGAAATGACAAAGACACACCATCGCTTACCATGGCATCATCAAAGATTTACACTAAAAGTCAGCTTGAGGCACTGCCACAGCATACCGAGTTTTTGCTTATGAATACCAGCAGATCAGGTGATTACTATGCCGAATACTCTGGTGTCTCTTTAAAAGAGCTTCTTGATGATGCAGGAATATCAGAGAGTGCAACTGGAATAACTGTTTTTGCCCCTGATGGCTGGTCCCAATATCATCCGCTCTATTATGACGAAAAGCCTGAGATGTATCACGTTTATGGAAATATGCCTGGAGAGGATTATCAGTATCCACCGGCAAGTTATAGTTATGATCTGCAGGCTGATACCACTTTGACTCCAGGTACAGGTTGGTGTGATTACACAGCACCTTCATGTGCTACCAGAAGCCACGGAGATTCCATTCATGTTCAAAATGGTTTAAAGGCAATTCTTGCCATGAGACGTGAAGGTGTCCCATTGGATTCAGGTATTCTAACAGACGAAAATAAACTTGATGGTGAGGGTCCCTACAGGATTGTTGTTCCACAGAAATTGGTAAGTCCACCGGATCAGTCGAGCAAATCTGATAATCAGAATGTTAAATGGCCATATAACTATGAGTGGGATCACAATGCTGGTGCTGCTACCCGCTCTGTAACAATCATCAGAGTTGAACCTCTGCCCGAAGGCACGACAGATATTGATATTCTTGAGGCTGGCTGGAACTACATCGACAATAGCCAGATCATAATTTATGGTGCAATCAACAGAGGTTCAACAACTCCTGATTCGCAGAAAAATTGTATTACTCTTGGGGAGGATATCGGATTTACACTACCTCATCTTAACCTTTCTGGATTCAAATTTGGTATCCATTTCAAATATGCAGGTAATCTTGGTTTTCAGGTTGACCTTGGCACATTTGTTGATCGTCCAGATTCAGCTTTTGATGAGATAAGCCTGAATCAGAACGGTTCACTGTTAGGTGCATCATTGACAATTCCCTGCATTAAGGTTGCCGGGAAAAATTATGAGGTGCAACTGACATGCCCAAATGCCAAATTTATAGACTGGACTCTCTCCTCAATTACTGAAAAATAGCTTTCCAATATGCTTTCAAACGAACACCTCGCTTATTACAACGGGGTGTTTCCCTCTTCTCCCGCCCCCTTCAGCAAACTGTGATATCAGATTTAATACTTTGAGATTATTGACATAACGCTCAAACTATGTAAAATAGCCTGAATTTTTTTTAATAGTATTTTCATATAATAAACACTATACCATATAGGATAAGGACTTGATATGACAGATAAAATAACCGTTCTTGACAATGCGCAGGAAAAACTAAAGGCAATTGTTCAACCGTTTCAAAAAGAGCTTAGTCAGCAGCAGAAAAAAGCAGAATTTATCCAACAGTGCATACGTCTTGCGTCTCAAGATGATTTCCTGCGATTAGACGAACATCTTAGAACAAAAACAGCGTCAGAGATAACTCAAGATCAAGCACTTGAAAAGTGTGCAGCCACGTTTGATGCTTTAAGAGAGTATGCAGGTGAAAAAGTCGAGAGCTATCGTCTTGAATTTATCGAAGATTTGACACGACTCTGTAAAGAGGCAGGTTTTGAGATAACAATAGACTCAAACAGATTTTCAGCTCTCAAGGGAATTGGCGGTGAGTTTGACTTTTCGACCCGTACAACCACTATCAACAAAAAATCACTCAAATCAATTGATCCTCGCCGTATTGTCTCTGCAATCCAGCAGCAGAAACGTCTTCTCTATGACTCACCCTATGACCCACAAAAATTTATTGATACCCTTTTTGCAAACTACAAGGATATGCTCAAGCAGATTAAGGGAGCAATTGGTGACAAGCTGCCTATCCAGGATTTCTACGTTGCACATGTCATAGCGATTCAGAACAAAACCTTTCTGGTAAATATGGATAAATCCAAATTCAAGGGATATTCTCTTGATCAGTTCTCTGTTGA
>CAXNND010000082.1:0-7191 GCA_964203105.1 Desulfamplus sp. | reverse complement strand
GAGTTCATGGCTTAACTCGCAGGAGTCACCATCACAATATGTGATGATAGTTTTATAGCCGTTTTTACCAGAGTGGCTCTCCTCTAACTGATCAGCGAGTTCCATGAAATATCTGTCTGCTTCCTGCTGGGGAAGGCTTAACGCTCCTTTAATATGCCCTTGGTCATACTGCTCTTTGGGACGGGCATCAATAAAAAGAGCTGTTTTATTCTGAAACATGGTGGAGGCTTGTGATAACGGAATGACCATACTTTCTCCTGAAGAATCAGCAAAACGTGCATCAACTGACCAGTCTCCGATTAATGGTATGGGGTCGGAACGGAAGTGGTTGGCTGTAATGGAAACAAGAAATGCCAGTAACGTGATTGATGGAATCTGCCAAATGGTTTGTTTCAGGAGATTCAAGCTATTGTTAATAGTCATGGGGTTTGATTGTCCTCTCAATTACTATGAGATGATTATAATCTATTGCAAACACGATTGGTTATCCTTGAAGTGTCTGCTAAAATTTATTTCACCAGCCTGACGGCTATAAAGCTCGAATTTCCCCTGATGAACAGCAACTGTATAGAAGCCCCTTTCTGAATCTGCTTCAGGATGCTACCATACTGATTAAGGTTTTCAACCTGTCTGTGGTTTATCCCTGTCAGAACATCACCCACTCTGATGCCGGAATTGGCAGCCTTGCTGTCAGGTTGAAGGTCTGTAACCACAAGACCTCTTATCCTCGGGTCGTAACCTGATTTTGAAGCACTTTCCTCATTCATGACACTCAGGTTCATACCAAATTCATCAAAACCGGTTTGAGAGTCTGCAACAGATTGCCCACCCATTTCAGAGTCATTTCGTCTGGTAAGTGCAACTTCCGCAGTTTTAGCCTGACCGTCACGGATAAATGTAATATCAACTATTTCCCCTACTGCATGTCCTGCGATGGATGTTGAGAGTTCACGACTGGATTTAACCGGCACATCATTGACTTTGATGATTATATCACCTGCTCTGATGCCTGCCTTGTCTGCCGGGTGATCCTTATAAACTGTACCAACAAGCGCACCTTCACGATCTTTAATTCCATAATACTCGGCAAGTTCAGGTGTAATGTCCTGAATTGCAACGCCAAGCCATCCACGAGTTACTTCACCGGAATTTCTGAGCTGATCGACAATTCCTTTGGCAAGATCTGAAGGAATGGCAAAACCAATCCCTTGTCCTGACTGTATAATGGCTGTGTTTATACCAACAACCTCACCTTCAAGATTCAGCAGAGGCCCGCCGCTGTTGCCAGGGTTAATGGATGCATCTGTCTGTATGAAATCATCATAGGGGCCGGAACCGAGAATCCTGCCCTTGGCACTGACAATACCTGCAGTAACTGTCTGTTCAAGACCAAAAGGACTTCCGATTGCCACCACCCATGTGCCTACTTTTAAATCAGATGACTTACCAAGGTTGAGAGACGCAAGTCCTTTTGCATCAATTTTTATCAGGGCAAGATCTGTTTTGGGATCACGACCAACCAGTTTGGCATCATACTCCTTGTTATCATACATTTTTACGCTTATGCTGTCTGCTCCTTGAACAACATGATTATTGGTCACAATATATCCTTCGGGACTGACAATAAAGCCTGAACCAAGACTGTTCTGCTCATAGTTTCCGGATTGTCCCTCTTCCATAGAAGGGGGCATGAACTGGCGGAACCTTTCGTCCCGGCCAAAGGGTTGCCCAAAGAAATGGTTGAAAACCCGTCCTCCCCCATTGATGCTTTTTGTGGTGCGTATATTCACCACAGCAGGTCTTGCCTGTTCCGCAATATCACTGAAACTTGCAGGTACCATGGGCGGTACAGAACTGGAGAAGGAGACATTTGGCAATGCGACAAGACACATCATAATTAAAGCCAGCGACACAATATTAATTCTTTTCATCAAAGCGATTCCTTTAATTTTTACGAGTTATTTTGATTCAGATTTCGCATAACAATTTCCTCTTAAATATAGCTGTGAAGACCAGGAAGCAGGTTGACACCAAAGTAGGTGAAAAGCACTGCCATGAATCCAATAATTGATACCCATGCAATCCGCTTTCCATACCATCCTCTCATCATACGAAGGTGCAGCAAGATCGCATAAACAAACCATGTAATCAAAGACCATGTCTCCTTTGGATCCCATGACCAGTAGGTTCCCCATGCTGAATTTGCCCAGACCGAGCCTGTGATAATTCCAATGGTCAGAAAAAGAAAGCCGAACATTACCATCTGGTGAATCAGCTCATCCATTAAATCCAGCGAAGGAAGTCTCGCAATCAGTGCATTAAACTTTGTTCCTGATTGCTGTGAGTCTGAAGAATTTACTTCTGGTAATATGGAGGATGAGCCTGATTTGGCGGGTTTGAGCAGATACATTATACTGAATCCAAAGGCAACGGCAAAGCCTGCATATCCAAGGAAACAGGTGATGACATGGGCAATCAGCCAGTTACTTTTAAGAGCGGGAAGCAGGGGTGCAATCCTGTCTGAAATTGATGGCGACAGAGAGGCATATGCAATTGCTAAAAAGATAAGCGGTGTTGCAAATACTCCAATTATCCTTTCGCGGTATTTAACCTCGACAAAAAGATACAGTGCAGCAACAGTCCATGAAAAAAAGACAAGCGATTCATACATGTTGGAAAACGGGGCATGTCCATAACCTATCTTATAGGATTCAACCCATCTGAGGATAATTCCCATCGTGTTTCCTGTAAAACCAGCAACAAGCACAAAAAAACCAGCCTTTGCCATAACATCTTTTTTGAAAGTCCATGACCCGATATATAGAACCGAGGCAAAGGCATAAACAAATGTTGTGATAGACAATATTATAGAGCTGTTCACAATATATCTCCTTTATCTTATACCCTTGAGCTTTGAGGCGATCCTTGAAATTTTAAGTTTCATACTCTGACTGTTTCTGTTGGCACTACCTGATACAACAACATTGCATCCTTTTCCGGCTTTCCGTGTTATCTCCACGCAGATGCTCTGGTGAGACATGAAAAATGTGATCCAGCACCCGATAATCATGAAAATAAATCCGCTATAGACATACCAGACTCCAGGGTCTTTGGTTACTTGGAGTCCTGTGTAATATTTTTTTTCATAATCTTGAATCTCAAAGAAAAATTCTCCACCTCTCATTTTGTCAAATGTGGGGTATTTAACCGGAATATATATCTCCTTTTCTTCTCCTCCCTCACCGCTGATTTTTCCGGTTTCATTAATCTTTTTTTCGTCAAGTTTACCCACAAACCCCTCACCAAGGTTATGCCCCTGAAAATTATATCCCTGAACAAACTCGGTCAGTGTAAATTTGCCTCCTGATTCGGGAATATCAATGGTCTCTCCAGCTTCCATTTTTCGGGTATAGGTCATACCGCTCTTCTTGTTTGTGATTTTGAAAATAACACTCTTTGCCGAATCTACTCCATAAGTTGACTGATAAAAACTAAGCCCCTTATAACGAAGAGGATCATTTACAACAATATCTTTTGTAATAGTCTCTTTATCATCTGCTTCAATAACAGTAAGACTTGATTTAAACTCTTTTGGTTGCCCTGTATCATAGAAGGTGACGCTGAAAGAGTTGTATCTTAGCTTGAATCCAAGCTCTACAGGAGTATCGCTGTCCCTTAAAAATGCAGAGTCAACTGTTTGTCCTTCAGGTATTGCCACAAATGCCTTGAAGCCCCATATCCCGCCAATCACTGCACCTGCAAGCATCAGGAGAATACTTAAATGTACAACATAGACACCCAAACGTGTCCACCTGCCCTGTTCGCCGAAAATAGCAACTCCATTGTCAATATTTTCCTTAACGGCCATGCCAAAGGTTTTTTCTATGAATGAGAGGTATTTAACCTCAAGGGATTCTGGCTTAAGGTATGATTCAAACTCCTCCTTATGTTTGAGGCGTCTGAATTTTTCAATGTGAAAGCTCACTTTATCAGGAAAGATAATTTTCCATGTGGTTCCAAGTTTATCAATTGAACAGACAATGATGTTAATCGACAACAGCAGAAGAAGCAGGATAAACCACCATGCATTGTACATGTTAAATATATCAAAGACTCTGAGCAGTTTGAACAACACTTCACCATATTTCTCCACATAAAATGGTTCTGTCCCATTCTGGGGAATCAGGGTTCCAATTACCGATGTGGCAGCAAGAAGCAGCAGGAGAACAACAGTGAGCTTTACCGATTTAAAAAGATTCCAGACAGGATTACCGGCTCTGGCTGGATATGGTTTGCCGGTCTTGTCTTCATAGTTGTTTCTTGTCATTATTATTTTCCATTCAAGGGCTGATAGTAATATTAGTTTCGTTTAAAACTAATTATTGGCGGGAACGGGATTCATAGATCGGATTCACAGCCAAATGAAGTTCAGGTCTATTTTGACTCGGGAGCTTTTGATTCTGTCTTAATCCCCATTGCATCATCTATTCCTGAGACAAGCTCATTACCCTGGTAAGTATCAAGCATAAACGGATATATGGTTCCGGATGAGAGTGCAGGATAGTTTTCCTTTGCATCTTTTTTGTAAATAACAAGGGATTTTTCATTATTTCCTTTCAGGGTTATTCTGGCTATCTCTTCGATACCCTTACCTTTAAACTCATCTTTGCTGTCTGTATCGGTGAAGCCGCTACACTTAAGGTCTGACAATGTCGAAATAATCTTCTCAACAGCCTCGTTCCTGTTGTTGTCAGCAGGCTTCGGCTTGTTCTGAACCGTTTTATCATCTTTCTTGTCCACAGGTTTCTTTTCTATGGTCTCCACAGGCTTGCCATCCTTGATCGCAAACTCTTGAACCTTATCCCCTTTTTTAAGTGTAATACTGCTGATTTTATTTTTATCAAATGTAAGCACCTTCCTGTCTCTGAGCTCATCAACAGTTTTCCCAAAATCCTGACGGAAACTCTTTTCAGCATGATACACACTGTTGCTGCCATCTAATTTGACAAAGGTGTGACGGAAAGAGGGGGCAGTTTTTCCTATTTCAAATTTTCTGAGTGTTTCAGTGCTGGATTTGACAGTGACGCCAATCCTGTTTTTAGCGTCTAACTCATAAGGAGCAAGATTACCGCTTTCAGAGACTAAAGCGGATAGTTTCAAGGCTTTTATTATATCAACCATTTTTGTGACACTATCCTGATCAGCAGGATAATTTTTATCACCAGCTGCTCCTGTAACCAACCACGCACCGTCTTTTTTTGAGATAACAATCTTACCGTCTTTATGTTTTGCATCTTTTTCATTCTCACCCTTTTGAAGGGTAATCTCGGTGATATTTGCAACATCGATCTCCGGGATTGAGGGGAGGGTATAGTTATCCCTGTTTGTTTTGTTAGTTACAAGGTAGGCTGATAAAGCCACAATTATCAGCCCGATTATGAAATACTCTTTTTTCATTATTTTTTTATTATCCTCCATGCCTGCTTATATTTGACTGACTGCATAGATTTGACAACTTTTAAAAGTTATCAAATCTATCACAATGAAAATTGCAACTATTTAACACTACTTGAAATTGCTAATTTTTATTGAACCATTAAATTGCTGTTTTCTGAAATTGAAATTTAATGGTTTTTCTTCTGGACGCTCTTCTTGCCCACACCCCGAAACCAAACAGAATCACAAGAACAGGAAGTCCTGCAATATTGAATATCTTGATAAAAGTTCTTGCAACCGGTGAGGTCTCCTCAAGAGGATTCAATGTCTGGTTTTTGCTACGCATGGCAGCAACATCATCTCTGTCATTGAGGTGATCAATCACATTCAGAAGGAAAGTGGCATTTGTGGTTCTGCCTTCAGGGTCAAGCATGTTGTCCTGAAGCATTGAAGAACATGCCATTACAAAGATTTTTCCGGGTTTGCCCTTTGTAATCACACTGTTTTTTACCTCGATTTTTGCAATTTCCTCTTTGTTTTCCTCTGCAAGCTTCTGCTTCATCTCATCGGTATAGCTTTCGCTGATAGCTTCTTCTTTTTCAGGTGCTTGAATCAGTTTGTCTGATACGTCCAACCCTTTGTCAACAGACTCTTTTGACTCTTTGTTGTCATTTTTGCTCTCTTTTTGCGGAACAGGTTTACCGGCAAAATAGCTTGTAAATTCACCGTTGAGCATGTAGGCAAGCGGATATGATTTCATTTTTGATGCATCTGATGGAGGACTCATGAACATTGGGTTAAGATTTATATTTTCCTTCATAAGCCATGATTTTTCCGATGAGGCAAAAAGCCTTGTTGCTTTAATACCGTTTTGTTCCAACTTCTTCTCATCAAGCTCAAGGGGCGATATTTTCATCGCAATGATTCCCTTGATGTTGTTCATGTAGGCAGGAGTATTGTTTATGTTTGCATCCTTGATAATCGGTGCGAAATATATCTTCTGCTCGCCTCCTCCCTGATTCTGGGGTTTCTGCTGTTTGTAGCCGTTATCGTCAAGAATGTAGGATTTGTCGATTTTTACCCCGTAATGGTTCAAAAGTTTTTCAAGCCCTGTATCAATCGGCAGATATTGTGGACCACCGCCGAAAGACATCTGCTGTGTTGGCATCACCTCATTAAAGGTATCCATGAAAAATGCTATGTTGGTTCCTTTCATAAGTGCCTGATCAATCTGGAAAAGCTCGTAATCTGAAAAAGGTTCGGTTGGTCTTGCAATAATCAGGGTTTTAAGACCCTCTGGAATTGCTGACAAACCAGATAATGAGGTTTCAGACGGAGATGCAGGTTGAGTCTCGGATGATGAGCCGACTCCACCTGCATCTTTCAAGTTCACGTTCTGTATGGAATATCGCTCTGATACAAGCTGATTAAATGCTGTCATTGAACTTCGCTGCTGTCCCTGCATCATCATTGCCATATTGCTGTCCATAAGGGTGTAAGTACCGTGATCCGCAAGGTATCCGATATTTTCATTAATCCCGATCATGGTTTCCATTGTTTGGGTGAAAAGCTCCTCAAGAGCTCCCGGGTCAACCATCTGATAAGTAGTTCCAATGATTGGGAGTTTTACACTGCTGATAAGCTGGGTGGTTTTCACCTTGTCTTTGTATTCCATCACAACTCCGGCACCGCCGCTTCCTGCTGCAATACCTTTTTGCGGTATTTCCGGCCATTGCATTGCCATAATATTGTACT
>CAXNND010000081.1:0-7226 GCA_964203105.1 Desulfamplus sp. | reverse complement strand
AGAAAAAATTCAGGGCGGATCTTTTTTTCAGACTCAGGGTGTTTCCCATCACCATCCCCCCCCTCAGAGAGAGAAAAAGGGACATACCCGACCTTGTTCACCATTTTATTTTAAAAAAGACAAGTGAGATGAAACGTGCGGTTATACCATCCCCATCAAATGAGGCAATGGCTCGTCTGATGGATTACCACTGGCCTGGCAACATCAGGGAGCTTGAAAATGCAGTGGAACGATCGCTTATCCTTGAGCAGGGAGAGAATCTTTTTTTTAGGGAGATCGGTGGCTGTGAAACTACAGAGTCAGAGTCACTATCTTTTTTAAATGATGATGTCAAAAGGAAGCTGCCTTCGCTTGACGAGACAGTCACAAGCCATATCAGAGAAGCACTTGCAATGTGCAATGGAAGGGTAGAGGGAGAGAGGGGAGCAGCTAAAATGCTGCGTATGAACCCCTCTACTTTGAGAAAACGGATGGTAAAACTCGGAATTGTATTTGGACGGAAAGACAAATTTTGATTTGCAAAATTGTATTAGACTATTTTTGCTTCAAGTTCAAACGGTTAGGGGGTACTCTTACTGCTGACTCACCTTTGCCCATGTATCACGCAGTGTTACCGTTCTGTTAAATACCAAATGATCTTTTGATGACTCTTTGGAGTCTGCACAAAAATAGCCAAGTCTCTCAAACTGATACGCCCTTTCAGGCTCTGCATCTACAAGAGACCTCTCCACCCTGCACCCTTCAAGTTTTACAAGCGACTCAAGGTTGATATTTTTTGTAAAATCATCGTTCTCTGCCTCTGGATCTTCAGCCATAAAGAGCCGATCATAGAGTTTGACCGTTGCCGGAACAGACCCCTCTTCAGATACCCAGTGGAGCGTCCCTTTTACCTTTCTGCCATCAGGAGAGTCGCCTCCCCTTGTTGCAGGATCGTAGGTGCATACAAGCTCAACAACATTGCCATCTCTATCTTTAACCATCTCCCTGCAGGTTATGAAATATCCATACCGGAGTCTCACCTCCCGCCCGGGTGCAAGCCTGAAAAATTTCTTTGGGGCGTTCTCCATAAAGTCATCCTGCTCAATGTAGATGTTCCTTGCAAAGATGATCTTTCTTGTGCCCATTTCCGGTCGTTGCGGGTGGTTCTGGGCATCCAACTCTTCTGTTGTATCTGGCAACCAGTTTTCAATGGTCACCTTAAGAGGCTTTAAGACTGCCATAACCCTTGGTGCCCTTTCATTGAGATCATCACGCAGACAGTTCTCAAGCATCCCGACATCAATACGGCTCTCCTTTTTGCTCACACCAATAATATTACAAAAGTTTCTGACAGCTTCGGGAGTATAACCACGCCGCCTTATGCCTGCAATGGTAGGAATCCTTGGATCATCCCACCCATCAACATGGTTATTCTCAACAAGTTTCTGTAGTTTGCGTTTGCTCATCACTGTATAGTTGAGATTCATTCTTGCAAACTCAATCTGCTGCGGGTGGCATGGAGCACTTACCTCATCTAAAAGCCAGTCGTACAAGGGGCGGTGATCCTGAAATTCCAGGGTGCAAAGGGAGTGTGTGACCCCTTCTAACGCATCTGAAAGTCCATGGGTAAAATCATACATTGGATAGATACACCAGGCATCTCCTGTTCTCGGGTGAGACATCTTTTTGATTCTGTAGATAACAGGATCACGCATGTTGATATTTGGGGAGGACATGTCAATCTTTGCCCGCAAAACATAGGTGCCATCTTCAAACTCGCCATTTCGCATACGCTCAAACAGATCGAGGTTCTCAACAATTGGACGATTTCTGTCAGGACTCTCTTTTCCAGGTTCTGTCAGAGTTCCTCTGTATGCCCGCATCTGCTCTCCTGTCAGGCTGCATACGTATGCTTTTCCATTTTTGATAAGCTCAACAGCAAATTGATACAGCGTGTCAAAATAATCTGAGGCATAGTAAATCTTTTCACCCCACTCAAATCCGAGCCATTTTACATCAGCAACAATTGAGTCGATATATTTTTGATCCTCCTTGGCAGGGTTGGTATCATCAAATCTGAGATTACATTTGCCTTTGAACTCCTGAGCCACGCCAAAGTTGAGGCAGATCGATTTTGCATGTCCAATGTGGAGAAAACCATTGGGTTCAGGTGGAAAACGGGTGATAACCTTTCCGCTGTTTTTTCCATGTTCAAGATCTTCTGTAATTATATTTTTGATAAAGTTATTTTTTCTGCTGTCCTCCTCTTTTGCTATCCCATCTTCTTTTCTCTTATCGCCTTGATAGCCGTTATTTTCCTCTCTATTATCTTTTTCCATAAAACTCCTTTAACAAGATTTTGTGATAGGGTTGATAAAATATTTTTTATCAACCATTTACAATATTTATTAATAAAATCAGAGAGAAAAAATTAACATATTCCCCAACAATTGAACACTATAATATTTGAGTTGACAAACAGAAAAACAGATCAATAAAAACCCATCACCATCAGATGCAAATTTCATAAATTGGTTTGTTAAAGAGCACCCGCTCAGGTGTAAAGATAGAGAGATCAAGAACATGCTCTCTTCTTGTAAGCAGCTCTGTGATATATCGCCCGACTGCTGGTCCCTGCTGCAAACCATGACCTGAAAAGCCATTGGCAAGATAAAATCCTTTAATTTCAGGCCACTCACCAATTATTGCATTCGAGTCAAGGGTTGTCATTGCATAAAGTCCTGCCCACCCTTTTACGAGCTTCAGTGACTCAAACACAGGAGCAAATTCATACAGGTCAGCCCACAAAAGCTCAAACCGCTCCTGCTCCCAGGAAAAGTCAAATCCTACTGGATCTTCAGGCATGGATTTACCCATTAGCAGAAGCCCGCCAGTTTCAGTCCTGAAATAAAACCCTGATGGCAGAATGGTTAATGGCAGCGGATAGGGTGGTTTAAATTCAGGTTCCACTGCAAAAACCTGACGTCTTGTCGGATCAATCGGAAGTTTTACACCGGCTGTTGCTGCAACCTTTGCTGCCCAGGCTCCGGTACAGTTTACAACTTTTGATGAGTTGATGGTGAGTCCAGAGGCTGTTTTAACACCCTGAATTGCACCTTTATCAGTGATAAGTTCAACCACCTCATCCTCAATAATCTCAGCACCAAGGGATTTTGCCTTTGCCTTGTATCCCATCAACACGGAATAGGCATCAAAATGCCCATCCTCAGGTCCGAATGTACCAGCCACAATTCCATTGAGATTGGTGTATATGGGGTATTTTTCAAGTATCTTGGCAGGAGACCACCACTCAACAGCACAGCCAAGCTCTCTTTGCATCTCAAATGCTTTTCTTGCAGCAGGTTCTGATTTTTCATCATAAAGAAACAGATTGCCCTCTCTTCTGTAGAAGATGGCGGGCTTGACACCATCAATAGCCATCTCCTCTTCAAAGTTTTCTAAAACCTTGAACGCATACTGCGATATCTGGACATTCTCTTTCAGGCTGAACTGAATCCTTGCATTGACCATTGAGAGGGCTGTAGATGCCTTTTCGTAACTTAAATCCATCTCAATCATCAGAACCTTCATGGTTGGTTCCGCCTTCATCAGGTTGTAAGCGGTTGAGGATCCCATGATACCGCCGCCAATAATGATTACATCGTAATTTTTGCTCTTCATAACATCTCCTTATCTTTTTTTATCTATTTTGTTTAATAGAGTCATGGATTTGATTTAAAATTTAATTTAATTTAAAACTGCAATCAAATATCAGCCATCTGATTGCCTGTCAAGTTTATATCTGCTATGGTATTGAATCAATAAGGCAGGATTATTATGACAACAAGATAAGCAGCCTTATTGAAAATAAGTGTCTGATTGAACTTGCTGATCCAGGAAATGTCAATGATGAAAACAAACAACAACAGATTGAAATAAAAGTGAAATAAGAGATATGTTTGAAATAGGAAGTTATAATGAGCTTGTGGTTCAAAGAGAAGTATCCTTTGGTTTTTATCTGAATCCCAAAGCGGAGGAGATTCTTCTTCCGTCAAAATATGTGCCTCAAAGTGGACTCAAACCAGGAGATACCATAAGGGTATTTGTCTATACAGATTCAGAGGACAGACCCATTGCCACCACTTTGACACCCACTGCTGTTGTGGGTGAGTTTGCCTGCCTTGAAGTTAAGGACACAGCCCCTTTTGGAGCATTTTTAGAGTGGGGACTTGAAAAAGACCTTTTTATACCTGCAAACGAGATGCTCAAACCATTTAAAAAAGGTGAGCACCATGTGGTTAAAGTCTGCCTCGACAAGGAGAGCAGCAGGGTCTATGCAACAGCAAAAATTGAACAGCACTGCAGCAAATATATGGCTGGAATCTCTGAGGGTATGGCTGCTGACCTTCTGGTTTATGGTGTAACCAATCTTGGATACAAGGCACTTATCAACAGTACCCATTACGGGGTTCTCTATAAAAACGAAACATCCATGATTCTTGCTGTAGGGGACAAAACAAAAGGCTACATATACCGAATCAGGGAAGATGGAAAGATTGATCTCAGGCTTAAGATATCTGGTTACGCTTCTGTTGCAGAGTCATCGGTAAAAATCGTTGATGTGCTTGAAAAAGAGGGTGGATTTGTAGAGTGCCATGACAAAAGTGCACCAGATGTTATCATGAAGATGTTTGGTATGAGCAAGAAGGAGTTTAAAAGGTCAATCGGCAACCTCTACAAAGAGCGTAAAATCGAGATCACCGATAAAGGGATTCTACTTATTTGATACAATAGACTCTTCAAGTATCAATTTTTTTAGTCCCTGAAATTTGCCAAGGTGTGTTGTTACTTTAAAAGAGATTTGAGGATATTTTGCAGATGCTTTGCTGACAAGATCCGGAATGTCCTCTGCAACGTGGTTTCCTGCCGAGATAAAATAGGGAAGCACAACAATCTCTGTTTGAGCAACCTGCTTTAAATCGTTATTTAAATCATTCTTGATAATCTCATCAACCACCTGAAAGAAGTCTGGTCCGCAGAACTGGATAAAGGCAGGTTTTACAATATCAAATAGATCATTTTCTACTGCTTGCCTCGAAAGCTCCTTTGCCATATCCTTAATCTCCTGTGCCGACTCTTCTCTTCTGCTGCCATGTGCCAGTAAAATCATTACTCTCATTTTTGTGCTCCCTAAGTTTTCCTGCTCCAAATTTCATATACAAACATATTAATTTGATAATTCGCTTTCCGTTGACAGGTTTTGCAACCTCACCCATTCTATCTTGATGTTCTTTTATTTTGTATCACCAAATACTGTTGCTACAACCCTGTTCCTGCCGTTGTGTTTTGCACTGTAAAGGTTTTTATCAGCCTGCTCTAAAAGTGATTCAGCCGATGGAACAGATGACCATATTATGTCAGGATAAAAGGTGATAATTCCTATGCTCACAGATACACACTCTGAGACGCTGGATTGGATGTGTGGAATATTTAGAGCAAGAACATCACGCCGAACACGTTCAGCCACCTGCTGGGTAGCCTCAGCGTCAGTTTCAGGAAGAATTATCACAAACTCCTCACCACCGTAACGGGCGACCATGTCTGCCGGACGTTTAAGGGCATACCCAAGAGCACCGGCAATGCTTTGGAGTGTTCGATCTCCCATGGCATGACCATAATGATCGTTGTACTGTTTAAAAAAATCAACATCAACCATACCTATGGAAAATGGTGTACCATTGCGTCTTGCCCTTGCAAACTCCTTTTTGAAAACCTCATCAAACCTGCGACGGTTTGGAATCTCTGTCAAGGCATCAAGATATGCAAGTTTATCAAGCAATTTGTGCTGATGTGCAAAGCGGAGGTGGTTGTGTATTCTCATCTTTACAATTGGAGGGGAAAATGGCTTGGTTATGTAGTCAACAGCCCCGAGTTTGAGTCCATGCTCTTCATCTTCCACCGAGTTGAGTGCCGTTATGAAGATAACAGGAGTATCTTTGGTCAGTTCATGTTCCTTCAGTTGTTTGATAACCTCATATCCCCCCATTTCAGGCATCACAACATCAAGAAGAATGATGTCAGGGGGTGGATTCTGAAAAGCAAACCTTAACGCCTGTTCACCGTTTCTTGCAAGCACAAGAGAATAGTCATCTTTTAGAAGATCAACCAGAATCCTGATATTAATCTTCTCATCGTCAACAATAAGAATTCGTGCTTTATATTTATTTGGTGAAGTCATACTTTCATAGCGTCATTCTATTAATGTTATCTTGTTGGGTGCAACATTCAGTGCTGTCACTACAGTTTTAATAATATCTCCGGCAGCCTCATACTCAATCTCCTCAATAAACTCTGCAATTGCCTTTACCTCGTGACTGAATCCATGATGCCTGAGTATGGATTGGATTTCTGGTAACATGTCTGTTGCAGAAGCATCTCCACTGTAAAGTAATTCCATAAATCTATTTAGCACATTAAAAGCAGAACTTATATCTATTTTAGGGGTATTCTCCTGATTCACCATGATACTGCAAGATTGTTCCACAGTTTGATCTGATTCCAAGACAGAAGAAGATGGAATAGACGAAGATGGGAAGATAGAAGATGATGGATCAAGACTGGAAGATATCTGGTTACATGGCAAAGTGGCAGCAGATGGCAAGTCAGCAAGCGAGTCAAGAATATCTTCAATGTTCTCTGAAAGAGCTTCAACAAGTGTAGCTGTTTCTGCAAGCAGTAGTCCATCATTTAGCTTAAGGAACTCCTCAAGTTTTCCAGCACTCAGTAAAACAGCATCTGCACCCATGTAGCCGGCAATCCCTTTAATGGTATGTGCCCTCATCTGTATATCTTTAGAGTTACCCTCCCTGAAAAGCTCTCTTATCCGTTCAGGTTCGTCTGCATAGCCTTTTCTGAAATCGTTTAATATGTCTATCAGCATTAGAGGATTGTTGTTCAATCTTTTAATTGCAGTCTCATGGTCAATTCCCCTGATTTGTTTAAATGGTAATGTTGTCTGAGTATCTGCTCTCCTGCCAGGGTAGCCACCAGATGAATCTGGATAGCAGATATCAACCGGTTGATCAGAAACTTTGGAGGTGGTATCAGAAACTGCTATCCCGGAATCTGAAGAAACTCTATCAGTTCTCTCTCCAATAAATTGACCAAGAACACTGTAAAGCTCAACCGGATCAACTGGCTTGTTGATGTGCCCGTCCATTCCGGCATTCATGCTCTTTTCGCGATCT
>CAXNND010000080.1:0-7234 GCA_964203105.1 Desulfamplus sp. | reverse complement strand
ATATTTTGATTTTAAAGCTCATAGGGTGTCAGACTCTCCCAACCTGTCTCTGTAACCAGTATTGTCTGTTCAAACTGGGCGGACAGGGCACCATCATCAGTTACAGCAGTCCATTTATCTTCAAGAATATGCAGCTTTCTGGTGCCAAGGTTGATCATGGGTTCAATGGTAAAGACCATACCAGGAACAAGCAGAACCCCCTTTCCCCTTTTCCCGAAATGGAGTATCTGAGGCAGTTCGTGGAAATTAAGACCAACTCCATGCCCCACAAACTCCCTTACAACCGAACACCCCTGAGCTTCGGCATAACTCTGTATTGCCCAGCCGATATCGCCAAGCCTTGAACCAGGTTTAATTGTCTCGATTGCCCGTTTAAGCGACTCTCTTGCAACAGAGACTATTTTGACTGCATCAGGAGATGGTGTGCCAACAAAAAATGTCTTGTTTGCATCAGCATAGTATCCATTCAGAATCGGGGTGATATCAACATTTACAATATCGCCATCCTTTAAAATACGTTCACCAGGAATGCCATGACATATTACCTCATTTACTGAGACACAGACACTTTTTGGATATCCCCGATAGTTCAGAGGTGCTGGAACTGCTCCGGCTTTTATGGTCTCCTCATGGACAAAGGTGTTGATATCATCAGTTTTAAGTCCTGGCTGAATCATCGTTTCAACCTTGTCCATAATCTCAAGCAGCAGAACTCCGGCTTTGCGTATCCCCTCAATCTCGTGCGGATCCTTTAGTATGATATTAAACTTTTTTTTATACTCCTCCTTCAGGGTAGAAGATTTGGGAGCAACTTTGATCGGCATGGTTCCGGCTATTCTGGCAAACAGTCCTGGTGTTGATTTTGCAACTTGAGTTCCAGCTCCATTCATGCAGCAGAACTTGTATTTTTTCCCGCTTCCGCAAGGACAAGCACTGTTTCTGCCTATCGTATCTTTGGATTGTTGTTTCATTAGATTGCTCTTTTATTTCAGCAGCCGAGCGATAAATCGCACGGCTTAAAGTTATAAAGCCCGCTAAAGCGGGCTATTCAAGTTTTTATACAGCTTTAACCAGACTACCCCACAACGAATGTGGATAGGAGTTTTCTATATAAATATCAACTATCTGCCCCGGATTTATATTGTCTGCATAAAAATGGACAATCTTGCCGGACTCGGTGCGTCCTGTCATCTGTGGGCGTGGAGATGTTCGGGAAATTGGTTCTCCCTGCAAACATTCAACTTTTTTGGAATGGTCACTTGCAGGAATTTCATCTCCCTCTGCCTGCCGCTTTTTCAGACTTTTCCCCTCAACCAGGACAGGCTCTACAGTGCCAACCAACAAACGGTTTTTCTTCTCGGTATAGTGCTCCTGAAGGTCAAGCAGCTCATTGAGTCTTGCCATTTTTTCATCTTCATCAACATGACCTGAAAATTTTGCAGCCGGTGCATTGGGTCGATCTGAATATGAGAATGCAAAGAGTCCGTCAAATTCAACACCTCTTATCAGATCAAGGGTCTGTTCAAAATCATCACGACTCTCAGAAGGAAATCCAACAATCATGTCAGATGATAGACCAATATTCGGGCAGTGGGTTCTGAGAGTTGATATCCTCTCAATATACCTCTCCCTTGTATAACCCCTGTTCATCTTCTTTAAGATTGCATTTGAACCTGACTGAACTGGAAGATGGAGCTGGTTGCACACTTTTTTCAAATCTCTTATGGCAAAAATTAGTTCATCGGAAATATCCTTTGGGTGAGATGTTGCAAAGCGGATACGCTCAATTCCATTAATTTCATTAATTTTTTCAAGTAGTTCAGGAAATGTGCTGTAATTTTTTTCACGATGCCCGTTTTCTGAATTTTTTTTATCTTCTCCATATCCATAAGAGTTTACATTCTGTCCAAGCAAAGTAACCTCTCTAACGCCTGAATCCGCAAGAATTGTGATCTCCTCAACAATGCTCTCAGGTGTCCGGCTTCGCTCACGACCCCTTACATAGGGCACAATACAGTATGTACAAAAATTATTGCACCCCTGCATGATGGTGACAAACCTTGAGACTTTTTTATAGTCAGGGGTTAAAGAACCGGAATCTGACAAATCCGGCATTAATTCAAAAATTTTGCTGCTCTCTTGAATGTCGCTAATGTGTTTTTTGCCGTCTGGTTGTTTTCTGCTGTAGAGTAGCATCTCTATAAGATTTGGAAGTCGTGCAAATGCCTGGGTGCCCATAACAATATCAAGATGCGGTATCCGTTTAAAGACATTCTCCCCCTCCTGCTGTGCAACACAACCAGACATGATAGAGATAAGATTTGGATTTTTACGCTTTTTGTTAGCAAGAGTTCCAAGAAAACTGAACGCCTTCTCCTGAGCCTTCTCCCTTATGGAGCAGGTGTTACAGACAACAATATCCGCCTTGTCCAGACTCCCTGTTTTTGCATATCCAAGATTGGCAAGAATACCAGCGATCTTTTCAGAATCATAGCTGTTCATCTGGCATCCAATGGTGTAAACATAGGCATAACCTCTATGGTTTACTCCACCTTTATGGCTCATTACACTTGTCTTTTCTGGGTCATCGCTATGAGCAATATAATCTGCATGATCTGCCCTACTGCCATGATTTTTGTCTAAACTATAACTCATCAATATAAATATCCTTTTTCAGATCCTTAAGAACCGCTTCAACCTCCTCAACACAGCCAGGGGCAATGGCAAAACGGACAACCCCCTTTTCTTTTGGATCAGCTTTTGACTCAATGGTTGTGATCACTGCAATTCCTTCATAGGCTTCAAATATAAACTTTAAAAATCCGATTTTGCTTTTATCTACCCTGAACAATTTATGTATGGTTCTCATTATGAATCCAAAACCTCACGAATCAGCATACCCAGCTCTTTTGTTATTAACGGTTTCTCCACATATCGCCTGATACCTATTTTCAGTGCCTTTTCCTCGGAGATTTTATGGCTGTAACCTGTGCATAGGATAATCGGGATATCTGTCCTGATTTTGAGTGCAGCAACTGCAAGTTTATCACCCTCCATCTGTGGCATTGTCATGTCTGTAATTATAAGGTTGAATTTATAAGGCTCTTTCTCAAAGGCTTGAAGTGCAACCTCGCTGCTTATAAAGGAGAATACCTTGTACCCCATATTCTCTATAATCTCCTTTGTCACATCCAGAATCATCTGTTCATCATCAACGATCATTATTGTCTCTGTGCCAGATTTGGCTGGATTCGCAATATTGTCCCGAGCAGATTTATTACCGTGTTTTTTTTCAACAACAGGGAAATAGATACGAAAAATACTCCCTTTTCCAGGCTCACTCTCCAATTTTATGTAGCCGTTATGCTCTTGAACCACAACAAGTACAATTGCAAGTCCAAGTCCTGTTCCCTGCCCCTCTTTTTTTGTTGTGAAATAGGGGTTAAAAATCTTTTCCTGAATCTCTTTGGCTATCCCAGTTCCTGTATCTCTGACTTCAAGCAATATATATTTTCCATTCTCCATTTTCAGTTCAGGGATGCGTTCATACTGTTTAGAGTCACTATCCCGCAAAGTCACTGACAACACCCCTCCAGTCTCACGCATGGCATGATATCCGTTGGTGCACAGATTCATCAGCAGTTGATGAATTTTGCTCGGGTCTGCCATTATTTTTGCACTGGACTGGATATCAAGCCTGATATCAATGGTGGTTGGAATAATTGAACGGAGGAGCTTCATGGTCTCCTTAACAGATATTGAGAGTGTCAATGGATGCTGTTCAGGAGTTGAGCGTCTGCTGAATGCCAATATCTGACGAATCAGGTCTGCTGCCTTTTGACCACTTTGGAGAATGTTATCAATATAGGAGAGTGCCTTTTCAGGGTTGTTCTCTTTAATGTAGGTGCCGGCTAATTTGGAATAGCCGAAAATACCCGAAAGAATATTATTAAAATCATGGGCAATGCCTCCTGCAAGTGTTCCTATTGCCTCCATCTTCTGTGCCTGTATAAGTCTTAGTTTGACATCTTCCCTCTCCTGTTCAGCTTTGGCAAGTTCTGTAACATCCCTAAATGTTATAATAGTATAGGTGTTGCCATCAATTTCCAAAACAGATGCTCTTATGTCGCAGTAGATAGAATCTCCGATAGAGGTTACCATCTCAATGTGCCGTAACCTTGCACCGTTATCAATTGAGCTGGAGAGGAGTTTTTCCAGTATCTGTTTTTTTTCATTTTCAGCAAAAAGATCCAGTATTGTCAACCTCTCCATCCGTTTAGGAGTGTAACAAAACATGCGACAGGCTGTCCGGTTGAACAGATAAAAACTTCCTGTCCCAATGGAGACAAGAATAATAGCATCGCTGGTGCTGTTAAAGATCATGGAAAATTTTTTCTCATTCTCTTCAGCCCTCTCTTTTTCAATCCTGAGTGCTCTAATCTGCTCCTGAAGTTGTGGAAAGTAGCTCTTTCTCAGGGAGCCAGTTCCAAGACCTACAATTTTACTTCTCAGATCGCTTTGCAGATCATCCTGGTCAGAATACTTTACCATAAATTTCCTCTATATCATGTTGTGTCGGCATCACTGGATTGGTCAGAATACATGGATCAGCAAGTGCAAAACGGGCAAGTTGAGGAAAATCTTCTCTCCTGATCCCCATCTGGCACAGTTTTGTATTGATTCCCACACCTCTTCTTAGAGCACGAATCCGCTCCAGTAGCATCTGCCTTACAGTATCGTAATTATCAGGGATATTGACAGGGTCAGCAGCCTTACTGCAACCACAATAATCACCACTAACAGGCAGGTCATCGTCGATTTTAATGCCCATTGCCCGTGCAATATCTCCATATTTCAAGGCTGCGTATTTGAAGTTATAATCCACAGCATGTTCGAGTAAAATTGCATTACACTCTCCATGAGGCAGATCAAATCTTCCGCCTAAACTGTGAGCCATGGCATGGACAACACCAAGGCTTGCATTGGAAAATGCTATGCCAGCAAGAAGGCTTGCAACCATCATCTGGTATCTGTATCTCATGTTGTCAGGTTCGTTAAATGCCCCTTGAAGATTTTCATTGATCAGCGATATAGCCTTGATAGCATTTATGTTAGTGATAGTTGAGCCTGCATTTGAGACATAGGCTTCAAACGCATGAGATAAAGCATCAATTCCGGTCTCTGCTGTCAGTTTTGGGGACATGGTTATTGTGGTTAAAGGATCTATTATGGAGAGATCAGGTACCATTGATTTGCTTATAATGGCAATTTTAACCTTGCGTTTTGTATCGTCAATAATTGCAAACTGGGATATATCTGCTGCTGTTCCAGCAGTTGTAGGTATGCAGATGAGAGGTGGACCCGGAACCGGCACCATATCAACCCCTTCAAAGTCGATAATATTTGCCTGATTGGAACTTACAACCCCTATCCCCTTTGCACAATCCATGGGACTGCCACCACCTACAGCAACAATAAGATCGCAGGACTCTCTTAAAAAAAGATCAGCACCAGCCATCACCTCATAATCTTTCGGGTTTGGGGTAACATCGCTGAAGATGACGCTATTCAAACCGTGATCTTTAAGAGATTTCTCAACTTTGGCTACCCAGCCGGCAGAGATAACTCCTTTATCAGTCACAATTAACACATTGTTTACTCCAAAGTTTCTCGCATAGGCTCCAACAGTCTGGAGAGCACCAATACCCAGAAGAAATTCAGGGGCTACAAATTTTCTTAACTCTCTCATTTCGTTCTCCATGTAACCTCCCGTAATTCATTAATTTTAAATCTAATGTACCCTAAAGTATCCAATGGTTGTTAAATGGTTGATTTATATCATTAGAACACCTGTTTATCCAAATACTATTTGGAGAGTAACGTTTTTGGCTATGAGCTGCATGAGAGCATGGAACAACCAGGTCTGTGGCGTGCCCATTCAGGGCGTTTTTTTGCAAACTCTTGATTTTCCGGCTGTTCACTGTATGGATTGCGAAGAATGTCCAGCAATTTGTGAACCATGGAAAAATCACCCTGTTCCGCCTTGTCAATAGCAAGCTGGGCAAGGTAGTTGCGAAGAGTATATTTGGGATTGACCTCATCCATCTGCAAACGCCGTCTCTGATAGGGAAGATTATCTTTTTCAAGGCGTTCTGAATAACTGTTTAACCATTTTGACATGCGTGACATGTAATCATCTGTCAACTGGGAGGGGAGATAGTATGCCTCCATCAGAGGCTTTGCAGGAGGCTCTTCCCTGAAATCAACCATGGCAAGTTGTCTGAAAAAGATGGTCATATCTGTCTCGACAAGGGATAGAAGAGTGAACAGCTCACCTGTCAGGGCTGTATCAGTTTCAGCATCAAAAGAGATTAACCCCAATTTGGAAGCCATCATCTGCTGCCACTGCTCCTCAAATATAGCTGAATATACTGCCAATGTCTGCTTTAGTGCATCAACATCCCCAATCAGCGGATAGATTGCATTTGCAAGCTGTGCGAGGTTCCATTTGGCAACTGATGGCTGATGGCTAAACCTGTAACGCCGACCATTGGCATCTGTCGTGTTTGGTGTCCAGTCAGGATCATAGTTTTCAATCCAGCCGTAAGGTCCATAATCTATTGTAAGCCCTAAAACTGACATGTTGTCTGTGTTCATAACTCCATGGACAAAACCGACACGCATCCAGTGCACAACCATATCTGCTGTTCGTCTGCACACCTCTTCAAACCACTTGAGATATCTGTTTTTAGATGGCTCTTCAAGATGGGGAAAGTCTCTTCTTATGGTGTAGTCCAAAAGTTTTTTAAGCAGTCCAATCTCGTCACGGAATGCAAAAATTTCAAAATTGCCAAACCGTGTGAATGATGGTGCAAGCCTGCATACTACAGCACCTGGCTCCTCTTTCGGGTGACCATCATAAAACATATCCCTTTCAACCATCTCGCCTGTTGATATAAGGCTCAATGCCCGTGTTGTTGGAACTCCAAGGTGAAACATCGCTTCGCTGCAGAGAAACTCCCGCACAGAAGATCGAAGAACTGCCAGACCATCAGCATTTCTGGAGTATGGTGTTGGACCTGCGCCTTTAAGCTGCAATGCCCATCGCTCTGATCTTCTGTTGACAATCTCGCCAAGGTTAATTGCCCTTCCATCTCCAAGCTGTCCTGCCCAGTTGCCAAACTGATGCCCTCCATAACTTATGGCATAGGGATCCATTCCAGGAAGTAACATG
>CAXNND010000079.1:0-7244 GCA_964203105.1 Desulfamplus sp. | reverse complement strand
CCTTGAAACTACAAAGTCAAACTTGTGAGCATATTCTGGAATTTTTCCAAGCTCTTCTGCACGGCAATGGATAGCTCTCACACCGTTCAGGTTGGTCTGTCGGTTAATACCAGTTTGAAGGATGATATGGCTCAGAAAACTTACCTTTTTTCTGGATGCGTCAGCCATGATAACTTCCAGCGTAGGATTTACAATTTTCAGGGGAAGTCCCGGAAAACCACCACCAGAGCCAAGATCAATAACTTTTGAGCCATCAGGGATCAGTGGAGCAATGGCAATCGAGTCAATAAAGTGTTTGAGTGCTACTTCAAATGGTTCTACAATTGCGGTTATATTAAATTTACCATTCCATTTTATTAACTCTTGTGCATGAAACGCCAAAAGGTTAAGCTGATTTTCAGAAAGCTTGACCCCAAAAGTTAATGAGCCACGCTCAATAGTCTGTTGCCACTGTTTGTTAAAAGCTTTATCTGGCTCTTGTTTTTTCATTTTTGTCTTAATTTCGTTTTTGATTTATATATTGACACACCACATCATTAAAATTATAATTACCAGATTTTTTCAAGATATTAATGATACACTTAATCTGCTGATTTTAGCAGGGAAAATTTCATAAGTCAAAGGACAAGTTTTATCATGCTTAAGGATTTAAAAAGAGTAAGAAATATTGGAATCAGTGCACACATTGATTCTGGCAAAACCACGCTAACAGAGAGAATCCTGTTTTACACCAACAGGATTCACCAGATTCACGAGGTCAAGGGAAAAGATGGTGCAGGTGCCGTTATGGACTCTATGGATCTTGAACGTGAACGCGGTATCACAATTGCATCTGCCGCAACTCATTGCGAGTGGAACAAAAATGACATCAATATTATTGACACACCAGGGCATGTTGATTTTACTGTTGAGGTTGAAAGATCTCTAAGAGTGCTTGATGGAGTTATTCTGGTTCTCTGCTCTGTATCTGGTGTGCAGTCCCAGTCTATCACAGTTGATCAGCAGATGAAACGCTATCAGGTTCCTTGCATTGCTTTTGTTAATAAATGTGATAGAAGCGGAGCAAATCCTTACAGGGTTGCAAAACAGCTTCGGGACAAGCTTGGGCACAACTCTGTTTTGATGCAGATTCCAATCGGACTTGAAGACAAGCTCAAAGGGGTAGTGGATCTGATATCAATGAAAGCTCTCTATTTTGAGGGTGAC
Organism: Desulfamplus sp.; assembly: GCA_964203105.1. Classification (GTDB taxonomy): domain Bacteria; phylum Desulfobacterota; class Desulfobacteria; order Desulfobacterales; family Desulfobacteraceae; genus Desulfamplus. The sequence goes on along the minus strand of CAXNND010000079.1, from coordinate 6,038 downwards.
AATGGTGAGAATATAGTTGTAACTGATATCCCCGCAGACCTTAAGGATGAAGCTGCAGAACGACGTGAAGAGATGATTGATGCTGTCTCAATGTATTCTGATGAACTCACAGAAGCTATTTTAGAAGAGAAGGAGATCACAGAATCAATGGTTGTTGATGCAGTCAGAAGGGGTACCATTTCAAGAGAGATGACTCCGGTTTTCATGGGGTCAGCCTATAAAAACACGGCTGTTCAACCTCTTTTAGATGCGGTGATCAAATTTTTGCCAGCTCCAGTTGATATCAATAACGAAGCCATTGACCATGACCGCAATAGTGAGAGCATCACCTTGACAAGCGACTTTGACAAACCAACGGTTGCCTTGGCATTCAAGTTAGAAGATGGGCAGTATGGGCAGTTGACATATATCCGTGTCTATCAGGGTGGATTGAAAAAAGGTGATACCATAGTTAACAGCCGTGATGGCAAGAAGACCAAGGTTGGGCGACTTATCAGAATGCACGCTGCTGAAATGGAGGATATTGAAGAGATTCCGGCAGGTCATATCGGTGCAATGTTTGGTATTGACTGTGCATCAGGTGACACATTTGTAAGTCCTGGCATCAACTACTCCATGATTGCCATGCATGTCATGGAACCGGTCATATCCCTTTCAATATCTCCGGTTGACAACAAGTCACAGATCAACATGTCCAAAGCTCTCAACCGATTTACCAAAGAGGATCCAACGTTTAGAACCTATGTGGACAAGGAGACCAACGAGACTATTATCCAGGGGATGGGTGAACTCCATCTTGAGGTATATGTTGAGAGGATGAAGCGGGAATACAAAGCAGAGGTTCACACTGGGCAGCCAAGAGTTGCCTACAGGGAAACCATTACCCAGAAGGGAGAGTTCAGCTATACCCACAAAAAACAGACAGGTGGTTCAGGTCAGTATGGAAAGGTGGCTGGTTTTATGGAGCCGTGTGACGGTGAGTTTGAATTTGTCAATAAGGTTACCGGCGGAAGGATTCCAACCAACTTTATTCCTGCCTGCGAGAAGGGATTCAAGGGCTGCATGGATAAGGGTCCAAAATTGGAGTTTCCTGTTACAGGTGTACGCGTGACCCTTGTAGATGGTGCGTTCCATGCTGTTGACTCATCCGAGATGGCGTTTCAGGCTGCTGCAAGAGGCGGATTTCTTGAAGGGTATCTCAAGGCAAAACCTGTTATCCATGAGCCTATAATGAAGGTTGTAATTGAGACACCCAATGAGTTCCAGGGTTCCTGCATGGGACTTATCAATCAGCGTCGCGGTATTATTTTAGGTTCTCAAGAAGAGGGTGTCATGTCTGTAATTGAGTCTCAGGTTCCTCTCTCGGAGATGTTTGGTTTTTCTACCATACTTCGATCTGCAACTCAGGGAAAGGCACAGTTTACAATGGAGTTCTCCTCATACAAGCAGGTTCCTCAGTCTGTAGCAGAGTCGATTATGAAGGCAAAAGAAGAAGATAAAAAGAAAAAATAGGGAAAAGAGAGGGAAAAAAAAATGCTTAGAAAAGATCTCATTCAAAAAAGTCCTGTGGTGCAGATTTTAGGTGGTGAATATCTGCTTCAGAGTAAATTCGGAGCAGTTGTTTCCAGAGCAGGGGTGGGTAAGACACAGTTCCTCGTGCAGATTGCAATTTCATGGCTTCTTGAAGGTAAAAAGGTGATTCATATTAGTCTCTATGACACTATTGATAAAATAAATGTCCGGTATAAAGAGGGTTATACCAACCTTATTGACAGTGTAGGTTATATTGATCCGCAAAAGGCTGCCCGTCTGTGGGAGGATATTGCTCCAGCCAAATTTGGCATAACCTGTCATGAAAATACATTCAGCCCCAAAAATATCAGGGATTACCTTGTGAGTCTGAAAAAGAACTCACTTGAGATGCCCGCCATGATTGTCGTTGATGGTCTTGATTTTGACAGAGACTGCTCTGTTGTTCTGGACAGACTTTCAGAGCTTTCAGGAGAGTTTTCACTTGCTATCTGGTTCTCCATGAAGAGCCACAGAGAGGAGCCATTTACACCTAAAGGATTTCCTCTACAGCTTGACAGGGTACATCAGCGTTTTGAAAAGGCGGTATATCTGCAACCTAAAGATGATAAAATTGAGGTAGTTATTCTTAAAGATGGTTTAAAGGTGAACGAAAGACACCTTATTGAACCGTCAACAATGATGCTTGTCTGAGATATTATTAAAAAAATCAGGACTCAATATGATCATGTCAATCATGGTATAAATATTTTCTATAGTAGTTAAATATATCAGGTAATCCGCTCATTACAGGTAAAGACAAATAACCCCTTGTCTCTCACATCGGCAAGGGTCATTCCAAGGTGTTCTCCCAACTCACATGCCAGAGCCGTAGGTCGTGACATACTGATCACAATTTCGATACCGGCTCTGGCACATTTCTGGATCATCTCATAACTTGCCCTTGAAGATATCAGAGCAATAGAAGCACGATTAAGATCCCCTGCAAGAAAAAGTTTTCCAATAGCCTTGTCCAGAGCATTGTGTCTGCCAGCATCTTCTGCAATTGAGATAAGCTCACGGTTACGGTCAAATATCATCGCAGCATGGGAGGATTTGCATCTTTGCCTTAGACTCTGAACGTCACTTACCTTGTTTATAACCTCCATCACCTGTTCAAAGGAGATTGAGACAGACTTTGGAACAGCCCTTAGAATGGTAGTCAGATCATCAATTATCTCACGTCCGCAGATGCCGCAGCTTGTCTGGCTCAAATAGCCTTTTTTATCAAGAAGGTGGGATACTTTAGAAAGTCGTTCTCTGGAAAGCATTACTGCTGCCACATTGGAATCATCTCCGTCACAAAGGGCAATATCTGCAATATCATCTATATGATCCACAATACCCTCTGCAAAACAGAAGCCAACAGCATGTGCACGCTCATCACCAGGAGTTCTCATGATAACACTGTAGGTTCTTCCCTGTACGTTTATGGAGAGAGGCTCTTCTCGTAACAACTCCAGAGTCTGCTCATGCTGCCCAGTTTCGGGAAGATGATACCACACCATTTTTTTCTTAAGCTGATTTTCAATACTTATAGTTTTATCAAGATTTGTTTGTATATCACTGCTCAAGTTAAAGTTAGTGTTCAATAATTCTAATCTCCTTCCATTTGCCATTATTGTATCGTATTTTTATTATAGTGAATAAAATCACAAGATATATCGTAATAAATGACCATGAAAAATAAACCCCCATTCCAAAACGGTTTATCCCAAACCAGATCGGTATAAAAAGAGAGGTGATACTGACACCTATAGTTGTCAACATAATAAATCGAGAATCGCCAGCACCTTTTAATACACCTGTGTAGATAATAATCATAGAGTCAAATAAAAGATAGATAGTCATAAATTTCATAAGAACTCTACCCATCGAGAGCAAGGGAGCCTTTTCCGCCATAGTCAGATTATTTGGCAAGAAGATGTTAATCAGCAGGTCAGGTGTTAAAATGAATATCATAACCATAAATAGAGCATAAAATAATGCAATGTGAGCCGTTGCTCTGGCAGTCATAACAGCATGATCCGGCATATTTTTGCCTATTGCCTGACCCACAAGGGTGCTCACACCCATTGAAAGTCCCCACATCGGCATATAGCAGAGTGAATTTATGGATAGCACAATATTGGTCAAGGCAAGCTCTGTCTTGCCAATTTGCCCAACCATAAGAACAAAAAAGGTAAAGCTAAGTATATCTAAAAAAAACTGGGCACCCCCAGGAACTCCATATTTCATAAGACGCATGAATAGCTCGGGATCAAATGCACGTTTATTAAAAACATGAAATTGTTCATTATTTCGTCTGTTGAATATCAGAATGGCAAAAATGGACGAGATCAATATCCATGAGCTGACAGTTGCAATTGCTGCACCCTTGATCCCAAGCTCAGGAAATCCCCATTGCCCGTTTATCAGGGCATAGTCTAACGGAATATTGAACAAGGTTCCTGTAATCTGGATCAACATCACAGTGCGGGTAAAACCCCTGCCTGAATAGAAGCAGGACATGGTTGCACCGATAAGATTTGCACCTGCACCAAAGCAAAGAATACGAAAATAGGTCACCTCAATTTGCTGGATGTCTGGATCATGACCTATCATCGAAAAAATGGGAACCGCTGCCGTACCAAGCATAGACATGAAAATTGCCCCAAATATGGCAAAATATATTCCCTGCCATAGAGATGCACCAACTCCGGCTCTGTTACCTGCACCTGTATATTGAGCAATAAAGACATTAACATATCCTGCAACACCTAAAAAAAATGAGGCAAAAAGAAAACCTGTTATACTTGCCGGAGTTGCACCTGCAAGGGCATCAAGTGAGTAGTTAGCCAGAAACATCCGGTCAGTAAACTCCATAACAGTGTTGGAGCACATGCTCAATACCAGCGGGAGACTCACCTTTATAACCTGTTTGTAATGGTGCAAATTACATTTATATAGCATCTATTTTTTATCTGTCTGTCTGTTTCCACAGCCTTTTATATTGCCATCTCTTGATTTGGGTCTCACCATAGTTTTGCTCCGGTTTGGATATGCATGACTTTGAGTTATCACTTTTTTTTGCTCCTCTTTAGCCTTTACATCTTTTTCGACAAAAAGTCGATCGCCGGTAAATGGGCATTTTTCGGTGTAATACATCAATGTTGAATAGCTTGATGGGGTTGGCGTGAATATCTGAATCTGTTCAGGTGTGATGTGAAGTTTTTGACGGGCAAAGGTTTTAAGCTGCTCCATATCTGCAAGTGTGCAGCCAGGGTGTGCAGCCATAAGATAATAGGTCAGAAACTGCCTCTTGTCTTCTGTTTTAGATAAGGTGTCAAATCTTTTTTTAAATTCCAGCAGATATGATTTTTCAAAGGTATCTGATTTGCCCATAAGTTCAAGCAGATGTGGCTGTGTATGTTCAGGTGCCACCTTCAACTGACCAGAAACATGATCCTTTACAACAACCTGAAGATATTGATGCCCATATTTATGATCCGCAAACATCAGATCATACCGTATGCCTGAAGCGACAAAGACCTTTCTAACTCCTTTAATCTGCCTGATTTTTTTTAGCAGATTGATCTGTTTTGAGTGATCAGGCTTCAGGCTTTTGCAGATAGCCGGAAACATGCAGCGTTTCTCCTGACACGCTCCATGTTTCAGTTTTTTTTGGCACTCAAAGCCATACATATTTGCAGTAGGACCACCAACATCCGATATTATCCCCCTGAAATCTGGATGTAGAGTTAACTCCCTGATCTCGTTAACGATAGACTCTTCACTTCGCCATCTGACCGTTCTGCCCTCATGCACTGCAATCGAACAAAAATTGCACTCTCCATAACACCCGCGGTGGGTGGATATTGAGAACTGAATAGTATCAAGAGCGGTTACCTTTCCAAACTGCTTGTAATACGGGTGGATATCCCGTTCAAATTTAAGGGTTGCAATCCTGTCCATATCTTGTGTATCAGGATAAAAAGCCGGAGGATTTTGCACAAGAAATCTTGAATCCTGCTGCTGTAGAAGTCCATGAGCGGTCAAGGGGTCATTATTTTGGTAAAATATGTGGAAACTCTCGGCAAATTTGACTTTATCCTGTTTTACAATCTCATAAGGGGGGAGGGTCAGGTAACTGTATGTTGTCAGATAACCGGGAGTATTCATGGAGTTGGCACAGGTCACAGGTGGGGTGTTTGCAATATAGCATAGACCTCTGATTCCATTAATTCCACTTTTATTTCTAAGGGCATTTGCAAGTTCAAGAACCGAGGATTCACCCATTCCATAAATCAGATAGTCAGCCTTTGCATCAAACAGAATCGAACGCCTGATGCTGTTTGACCAGAAATCATAGTGGCAGATGCGTCTTAAACTCGCCTCAATTCCCCCAATTACAATCGGACAGGTGTTTTTAAAGTATTGTCTGACAAGATTGGTATATGCAATAACAGCCCTGTCTGGTCGTCGGTTGT
>CAXNND010000078.1:0-7280 GCA_964203105.1 Desulfamplus sp. | reverse complement strand
TGAGATAAAAGGGGCTGTAAAGCTCAATCTTAGGGCAAATCTACAAACAGGGAAAGATGCGCAACCTGCTGATCGTATTAAAAGTTCCTCTCTTGATGCAAAGCTGGAACTTGTGGATATTGGAGTTACACTGTCTGTAGTCTCTTCATCTGATGATTCCCACTCTAATGGTTCTGATAAAATAAAATTACATAGCATCAACGGGATTATCATGGCTGATATGAATAGAGTTGAGATACCGCAGATTACTGGCAGAGTCAGTGATGGCAAGACAAAGCGTGGTAGTGGCAACAGTGATGGTGGTGGTGGTTCAAACAAGGCTCTTCAGTCTGGTGAGTTCAGATTGAGTGGCGGTGCAGGTTTAAAAGATTTTATGCCACATGATATTCATGCCAAACTTGCGGCATCTGCAATTCCTGTCAATATGGTAGAGGATTTGACAGCTAATTTTGATACCGAACTTAACTTTAAAGGTGATCCCAAAAGTTCTGCTCTCCTTTCCGGTAATATTTTGATTAACCATGCACAGTGGACAGGTGACATTAATGTTGAAAAAAAGATTCTGTCCACATTGACAGATAGGCTTATAGAGCAAAAGAGAACAAGAAAAGAGAACAGCCAAAAAATTAATAATAGACAGGCAAATAACACAACATATAATTCAAATAGCTCTGATAACTCAAGTTCGACACATATAGTCAAAATGTTTGAAAATATGCAACTCAATATTGCTGTAAAGGGTAGAAAGCCATTTATTTTAGATAATAATTTGGCATATATGGAGATTCATCCTGATATAAGAATAAGGGGGAGTGCTCAATCTCCCTTGATTTCTGGTCGTTCAGAAATCAATCCCGGGACCATAAATTACCAGTCAACAGAGTTTGAGCTGACCCGTGGAATCATTGATTTTGTCAATCCATACAAGATTGAGCCGGAGCTGGATATTGAGTCACACCGTAAGGTGCGTGACTGGGATATTATTCTTTCACTCTCTGGACATCCTGATAATATCAATTTTAAACTTACTTCAGAGCCAAGGTTAGAGGATGGCGATATAATTTCTCTTCTGCTCAGGGGTAAAACTGTTACCGAGTTGATTGATGCAGAGGGGGGGACAACCCTTTCCGCTGCTGGTATGCTCTCACAGGTTGCTGCATCGGCAGTGAGCGACAGGGTGAAATCTGCTACAGGTCTTGATATTTTTGAGGTTGGATTTGGCAATACCAAGGATAAATCTTCCAGTAGCATAACCAAATATAGTAATAAAACTAATAGCACTGTTAATAAAAAAGATGACAATGGTTTTAATGACATCAATGTGACGGTTGGCAAGGAGATTACCGACAGGATAACTGTAAAGTATGGCAGTGAAAATAAAGATGGAATAATGGTGGGTAAAACATCTGCTAAATATAAAGTGACAGACAGTGTTTCTGTCAGTGGTTTTCAAGACTCTGAAGGTCAATTTGGTGGTGAAGTAAGGTATAGGCTTGAATTCAGGTAAACATTCGAAGGAATCATCGTGAAGCCAATATTTATTACATTTTTAGGGTTCTATTTCTTAAATGCCCTGTTTATCGCCAATCCTATTTTTATCTCAAAATGTCAATCTCAAGAGATAGACCATAAGACTTCACAGCAGTTTAAATGCGTTCACGTTAAATCGTTGATACTCAAAGGGAACAGCAGTTTCTCGGATATTCGTCTTAAAATGAGAATGAAAAGCTGGCACTCTTCGCTACTTCCCGGAAATTTTAACTGCTACAATGAAGAGTGGTTGAAAAAAGATATTCTGGCTCTGGTTGAATTTTACAGAAAAAAGGGCTTTCCAGATGTTGAGATTGATTATCTTATTGACACCGGTGCAGGAGATAAAAACAAATATGGAGAGACTGGTAATAAAGATGACAAATATATTGTTGAGATCAATATTTATGAGGGTCCCAAATATGATATTCGCTTTACGGGCAACAGCTTTTTTTCTGACAGGGAGCTTAAAAAAAAGGTTGATCTTGTTAAAAAGGGAAATTTAAATGATACCGCTCTTGGCAGGGCAAGGGTGGATATACAAAACATTTATCTTGATGCAGGGTTTCAGGATATTATAGTTGAATTTAGTAAAAAGCTTGATGGAGAGAATATATCTGAGAAAAATTTTGATAATCAGAATATGCCTTCTGACAAAAGTGCCAATAAATCTGATCAAATCAGGATTGTCGGGTTTACTATAAACGAGGGGGTAAGAATGGTGGTTAATCGTCTTGAAATTGAGGGCAACAGGAGATTGTCAGACGATGAAATTTGGGAATCCATGCTTACAAGGCAAAAAGGTGGAATCGAAAGATTGGGAATAGGGGGGTATAATCCAAATGTTCTTGATAAAGATATAAATGCAATTGAGCTTCTATATCTTGGCAAAGGCTTTCTTAATGCCATAGTTTCAAAAAAAATTATCATAAATCCAGTTCACTATGGTGAAAATAAAAAATCTGCTAAAATTTATAACTCTTCCGAAGCTGATCAGACCCGTCAATCTCCAGACTATCAGGAGCCTCATAAAATTTATGAAACTAAATTCGTTGATATTAGTATCAATATCAACGAAGGGGTTCAGACTGTTGTTAAAAGCACACAGATTAAAGGTCTTGTTGAAGCTCTTTCACCACAGGAGAAGTTGCTTACTCCAGAAGAGGCAATGGAACAGCTATCATTACGACCTGGAGAGCCATTTCGTGAGTATATGGTAAAAAGTGATGAAAACGCCTTGAGCATGATGATCTCGGAACTTGGTTATCCACATGTTAACGTTAGAGGTGATGTGAAGTTCAACAGTGACAAATCAACGGCAGATTTGGTATGGAAGGTTGACAAAGGCAAATTTACACGTTTTGGCAACATTCACTATTCAGGTAATAGACGCCTTAAAGAGGATGTTATTGAAAAAAGATTAAAAATAAAGTCAGGAGAGCCATTTTCCTTGAAAAAAGTCTTTGCCACAGAAAAACAGATCAGGGAGAGTTCTGCCGTAAAATATGTCCAGGTCAAATCTCCGGGGCTTGCCCAAATGGAGGATTCACCTGATATTGAAGTTGTGATTGAAGAGAGCAAACCCTATTTTGTGGAAGCTGCTTTAGGATATGATACAGAGCAGAGTCTCTATATAGACACAAAAATAGGTGATAGCAATTTTCTTGGACGGGAAATTGATGCCTGGGTATCCGCAAATATGAGTGGTGTTGGATACAGAGGAGAAAGCGGACTTAAAAAACCTTTTTTTCTTGGAACAGAGATTGATGCAACCGGCAGTATATTTGTTGAGGATCAAGAGGAGATGAACAAGAATTTTGGAATAAGAGCATGGGGCTATGAGAGTGGATTCTCAAGACATCTGTTTATCAAAAATCTTATTGCAGGATTAAATCTTAAATATGAAAACAGGACAGTTTATGGAGATGCAGATATTGATATTCAGGAGGATGAGACTCGTAATATTCTTGTCACATCTTTTGCTGTCGGTTATGATACAAGGGACTCTTTGGTTCAACCATCAAAGGGTTTTTTGTCAAGCTGCTCTGTGGATGTTTATACAGGATTTGACAGTGATCTCGACAAATTTCTTAAATACCAGATTGATTTTAGAAAATATCTCTCACCTTTTGATAAACTAACCTTTGCCTTACGTGCCCGTATGGGATATATTCAACCTTTCGGATCAGAAGATAGTGTAGCACAGGATCAGCTCTTTTTCCTTGGCGGGACACCAAATGTCAGAGGATTCAAGGAGAATATGCTTGAATATGACAGTAATGGAGATCCCACAGGGGGACGTAGTGCAATAAATTCAACAATTGAGGCAAGAGTTGATCTTCCTGCAGATTTTGAACTCAACTTGTTTTGGGATACCGGTAAAATAGATGATATTTCCAACAGTATGGATTCAAGAGGATTTCGTTCATCTCTGGGGTCTGGTTTACGATATGTGACCCCTATTGGACCTGTTGGGCTGCTATATGGTCATAAATTGAACACTGAAGATGGAGAGAGTCCTGGTCGGATCCATTTCAGCGTGGGTTATACTTTTTAAATAGGAGATTTTATCACCATGTTTTGGAACATTATTCTGTTGAGCGTTTCTGTCTTTATTGTAGCTAATCTTCTTCCAGGAATTTACATCAAAAACTACTGGACAGCTATTGTGGTTGCTATCGTTTATTCTGTTATCAGTTTTTTTTCAGGATGGCTGCTTATTTTGCTGACCCTCCCGTTTATGATTATCACATTTGGTCTTTTTAAATTTGTAATTAATGCATTTCTTCTCTTTGTCACTGACAGGATGATAGAGGATTTCAGAATAAAAGATGGCATTACTACATTCATAGCGGCGTTCTGTATCAGTATTGTTGATTCACTGCTAAGATGGATATTTTTCTAAAAGTTTGATGGAAATAAAATACTAACATTTTAGTATATGGAGGGCATCGTGGGAAATGATGATAATTTAGGCTGGGATACCGGCAAACAACAGGTTGCGGATTTAAACAGATGGAAAGAGAGATTTTCATACATTGAAGAGATTCATGTCAGCCCTGACGGTGAACGGGTTGCGGCAATTGTTAAAAATGAAGACATGGAATTTACGGTCTGTTTTCAGAGTCAGGGAAATGAGCCTGAAACATGGGAAAATAGTTATGAGAAGGCTTGGAATTTACGTTTTGGTCCTGACGGCTGCCTGTCGGTATTCGTATCTGATTCAGGTGAGTGGAAAGTCTCTACAGATGATAACCCCTGGGAAAATGGCTATGATTTTATCTGGAACATGATTTTTAACCATAATGGAGGAATAGCCGTCTCTGCCCAGAAGGAGCTTTTATATTCTGTTGTCAACAATGACACTCCCTGGGAAAATGAATTTTCAAGGCTTACTCATATGATCTTGAGTCCAGATGGTCAGAAAACTGCTGCGGTTGTTGAATCTGTGCCTGTGCTTGAAAGTGAGATTTTCAAATTCAGGAGTGGATGTTATTCGGTTGCAGTAAATGGAGATGTGTGGGACAGAAATTTTATGAATGTGTGGAATCCATCTTTTTCTGATGACTCCAACCATGTTGCAGCCTCAGTAAGAACCTCATACTACGATTACTACATTGCTGTTGATGGTAAAATATGGGATAAACCATTTTCTTCTGTCTGGGATCCCCGTTTTGCCCCCTTACATGCTTTGACGACATCTGAGAAAACCACAATCTCTAATAACTATTCAGTTACAGCACCTGTAAAAAAAAGTGGTAAATGGTTTCTGGCAAAGGATGGGGAAATTTTCTGGGATCGCCCTTATTTTCAACTTTGGCATCATCTCTACTCTCCTGATGGAACAAAGATTGCGGCAATTGTGGCACCTGAGTTTGGGCGTTGGACTATTGCGATTGATAACATACCCTGGGAAATTACATTTTCTGATTATGTATCTGATCCTCTGTTCAGCCCTGATGGCAACAGAATTGCCTGTCTTTTCAAGGATAAGGGTAAATGGGGCGTTGCTGTGGATGGTAAACCATGGGATTGCCTGTTTGATATGGTATGGACACCTGTTTTTTGTTATAATGGTTCACACATTGCTGTTAAGGTGAAACAAGATGGGTTTTACCATATTGCACTTAACGGCACTATACTTGATGCTAAATATGAAGATATGGCTAACCCTCTGTTTAGTCCTGATAATTCATGTATGCTTATCAGGGGGCGTCAGGGAAACTTGTATAACAGGGAAATTATTAAGCTATAGAAATTATTAAGCTATTTAAGGATAAAAGGAGCATTAAACTATGCATGATTATTACTATTTTGTTACAGGTCCCCTTGCATGGATCGCTTTTCTGGTCTTTATTGGCGGAAGTATCTGGCGTTTCCGTTCACTCTGGGAGCTTGCAAAGAAAAAAGATGGTGCTGTGTTTGAATACATGGATACTAAATTTGCCTTACGCTCTATTGGACACTGGCTTATCCCCTTTGGCAGCAGAAGCATGAAGCTCAACCCTGCAATGACTGTTGTAACTTTTGCCTTTCATATCTGCCTTTTTCTCACCCCTATTTTTGTGTTTGCCCATGTTATTCTGTTTAAAGAGAATTTCAGTATCAGTTGGTTTACCCTTCCTAATGTTGTTGCTGATCTTATGACGATTACTGTTATTGCCTCGTCAATTTTTTTCCTGTGGAGACGAATTAAACTGCCTGATGTCAGATATCTTACGACACCATTAGATTTTATTATCCTCTCGATTGTTGCAGCACCTTTTGTGACCGGCTTCTGGGCTTATCATCAATTTCCTGGTTTTGCCGTCATGACCATTATCCATATAATCTCAGGCGAAATCATGCTAATTGCAATTCCGTTTACAAAACTGTTTCACATGTTCCTGTTTCCATTTACAAGGGGATATATCGGGTCAGAATTTGGCGGAGTTCGTATGGCAAAAGACTGGTAGTAACTGCCTTAAGACAATAACAATAGATAGTTGTCCATATCTCTTAATTTTAGGTAATAGATAAATATCTTTCAGCAAAATATAGAGAGAGGTACCAATGAGTGAATCTAAATCGGTCATCGATATGAAGAAAACAGAGAACAAAAAGATAGAAGACCAGGGTATTTTAAAGGGTGTAGAACAACTGACCCCTGAAAAAATCGAGAGCGTCATTAATCAAGTTATAAATGATGAAACCGGGGCAAGACTTAAAGTTTATGTTGATACCTGTGTTCATTGTGGAATGTGCAGCAACGGGTGTCATTTTTTTCTTTCACTAAATGACCCCAAATTGTCCCCAGCAGGAAAGGTGAAACAAACTCTTTGGGAAATCATGCGAAAAAAGGGGAAAGTCTCCCCTGAATTCATAAAAGAGGCCGCGGTTATTGCTTATACTCAATGTAACTTGTGCAAAAGATGCGCAATGTATTGCCCATTTGGACTTGATGTGGCTTATGTTATGTCAGTGATGAGAAGAATCTGCCATAAACTTGGCGTAGTGCCACTCTACATTCAAGATACTGCCCACAGCCATTCAGCAACCATGAATCAGATGTGGGTAAAGGATGATGAGTGGGTGGATACTCTAATGTGGCAGGAGGAAGAGGCACAGGAGGCAATGGAAAATTTAAGAATTCCATTGGACAAAGAGGGGGCGGATATATTCTATTCTGTAATCGGTCCTGAACCCAAATTCAGGGCACAGCTTATATTTCAGGCAGCAGTTATTATGAATGCAGCCGGTGAAAACTGGAC
>CAXNND010000077.1:0-7283 GCA_964203105.1 Desulfamplus sp. | reverse complement strand
TTGTAAATTTTTAAGGGATGAAGTAATTTTTCCTTTTAATAAGGTGCTGACAATGCCCTGACTATAGGGATATACAGAATTAAGAATTGTCAAAAGTAGCATCTTTCTCTTAAAATCCCTGAAAAATTTACAGCCCCAAAATTTTCAATCGCCCCGATTGGGACATATATCAAGCATCTATAGTGGATTTCTCTGGATTTTAAACTAAATTACTTAGGATTCATATCTACTCGTTTTCTATAAAGTAGATTGTAGCACCAACCGGAGCAAAGGAGAGAAACAGGATATTGACCCATGGAATCAGAAAACACAGACCAAATCCAACGTGAAACAGGATATTTTTTTTCAAAAAACCAAATCGTTGGCTAAAAGGCAACATTCTTCTGGCAGGCACAAGGTCTGTGTTATCCCATGCAAGAAATACAGTTGCCACAACAGATGAGACAATGGCAATAAATGGTCCAAGGGGTGTTAAAAATCCCAATCCCATAATAAACAGCATCAGAACAACAGGAATAATGGCTCTTGGAATCTCCTGCCTTATCAGATAAAGAAATAGCCTGAAAAAGGATATACTGGAATCACAATTCCCATTGCCCCGCCCCAAAATAATCTGTTCAGTAACTCTTGACATGTAGTCCATCACAAAAACAGAAAAGAGCAACTGTGCTATTATATAAGAGAAAACACCGGAAACCGCTGCAAGAAAGATAGATAGAATCCATGAGAGGACTTTCCAGACAAACATCAGCCAGCCAGCTTCTGGTCTTGTCCATAGCAGATTCAGAATCTCCTGATGCCACATAAGCACAAGACTTGAACAGAGAAAAGTCAGCAACACAACAACTATAAGCCTCAACATGCCAAGCATAAAGAGCTTGGGTGTAGTTAATCCCATAATCAGCCCTCTTAAATTATAGGTAATCCCTTTAATCAAAGTCATATTTCCCTCTCAAGATGATAAGATGATTCATTTTGTAAAAATTAACGATACAATAACAGGAGATGGAAATCATGGCAGAAACACCAGAAGGTTACTTGACATATCATTCAGATAACCTCTGCATCTGCCCTGCTTACCCAGCCGATTTTATCCCTGGAAAACACTATTTTAAGATAATCTTCCCTTGCCTCCTCAACTTGTACCTTTGTGCCTGAATGGAGAAGAAAGAGTTGGGTTGCATCTTTTGAATTGCCTGATCTGACAGGAGTCTCCTTTGATATGATCACTGCAAAGTGGTTTGAGTAGTTGTGATAATAGGAGTAGCAAGATGTGCAACCAGCAACCACAAGGGCTGAAAAGAGAAGCACTCCTGCCGGAGTGAATATCCTCCTTTTGCGGAGTCTTCTAAATCCTGCATAGGCAAAAAATATGAAAGATAGCCCGATTGCACCATACTGAACAGCGTTTGATGGAAAGGAATCTTTCCAGAAAAAGAGAATATCTGCAATTTCAATGCCGTTCTCAAGCTCACCAACCTCTCCAGCATCACTGCTCTCTCCCAAAAATTTGCTACCCTCAATCCTGTCTGTCACAAATCCCATTGCATACTCAAGGTTAAATCGTAAGTCAGGGTCAAATGGAATCTCCTTTTTTGCCCGTTCATACCACAAAATAGCACGACCGGTATCGCCAGCTTTTATATAGGCATTGCCGATATTGTAATAGAGATAAGGATTACTAATGCCATTTTTGACCAACGCAGAAAATTTTTGGGCAGATTCTTCAAAATCACCGTCATGGTAGGCTTTGATTCCCTCAAGAAAAATGGTTCCTGATTGAAAATATCCTGATTCACTGGCACATATTTTTTCAGGATATGCAGACAAGGTGAGAACAGCAAAGATAAAAGCAGAAATGAATACAAGGAGGACTCCAAGAGTCTGGAAAACTTTCTGTGCCCTGACAAGAAGTTTTTCACGATAGTCAGGGTCATTTTCCTGTCTGCCATATCTTGAAGATTCTATCTCGTTCAGAAGTGCTGTAACCTCACCTACAACCTCTGGATCAGAGCCAGCATCAGTCAGAATCGTGGTTGTCTCTTCTGCTGTGATTGCAGTGATGGCTGTAGGATTAATAGTTGCGGTAGTGCCATTTGTACCTGTAGTTAATTTAGCTTTTCCTGTAGAGCTGTTTTTAGAGATGACCATTGCAATCAGGGCATCATGGAGAAGTTTAAAAAAATCGTTGCTATCTGCCCCTTTTTCACCTGTGTTTAGATCATCTGCCTTTACTTTCTGTATTGTTTTGTCTTGTGTTTTTATATTCTCTGAAGCCGCTTTCAGGCTCATCCTTGCCTTTTTTACCATTGCCTCTGATGCAGAAACCTCCCTTTTAGAGATTGTCATCACCATTCTCAAGACAAAAAAAAGACCGTATGGCAAAAAAAAGAGAAGCAGGAACATTGAGAGAGAAAGCTCTTTTTTGCTCTCAAGTATGCTTGTATCCTCTTTTATGGATAGAATATCCTTGCCTGTGAACTCAACGCTCTTCTTTTCCATCGCTTTTCCATTCTTTGGCATGGTCTGACCACTATTTAAAGTATCAGCAGTAATGTTTGAACTACTACTGTTTGGATTATCAAGAGCACCTTTTACGTTAACTTGTTGCTCTGCCGAATTCTGAACTTCAACTGTAATAGGATTTGTGGAAATGGTTTCATATTTATGCTTTGCGACATTAAAAAACGATAGAACAATAGGATCGATAGTGTATGTCCCAGACTTTACAGGTACAATTGCTTTTTTAAAGACCTTTTTACCATTATAGCCATCAGGAGTCAGTTGAATCGACTCTTCTGGTGAATCATCATAAACCTTGAACTCGGCAGGAATTTTCACAGGTGGAGAGTGGGCATCCATGATATTTCCTTTTCCTGAAATTGTGATGGTCAGAGTTGCCGAGTCGCCAGTCTTGAGTTTTGTGTTGTCCATATCTGCCTCAACTGAGAAGATACCAACAAGTCCTGAAAAGGGTATTTTATCTGATGCTCCAGAGCCTCCTGAAGAATCTGAAACACTGCCCGAGGAGTTAACAGAATATGGTGGCAGAGGTTCAACCTTTACCATTATAGGCTCTGTTGAGAATTGACGGGGTTCACTTCTGCCAAAAGAGAAAAAACCATTGGAAAAAAACGGGTCATCAAAAGGATCGCGATTTCTACGCCTCTCTCTTACAGGAACCTCACAGATTATCGCTGCCGGGGAAATCTCGGTTTCTCCGGCTGTTTCAGGGATAATAACATAATTGATCTCTGAAACATGATATGGTC
Organism: Desulfamplus sp.; assembly: GCA_964203105.1. Taxonomy (GTDB): domain Bacteria; phylum Desulfobacterota; class Desulfobacteria; order Desulfobacterales; family Desulfobacteraceae; genus Desulfamplus. The sequence continues at coordinate 4,011 of CAXNND010000077.1, read as the reverse complement.
TGCCGTTTATGGTCTCTGTATAATTTTTTCTCTCCCCTGCCTCTTTTGCAGTGAATCCTTTAAAAGATGGAGGTTGCAGGGTGGCATTGGAAAATTTTACAGCACTGTAAAATCTCAACTGATAGACTGCCTGCTGTCCAATAAAGAGCGAAGTCCCTGAAATACCTGCCTCCACAAAAATATCTTTTGAATCATTATCTTTATGGGTAGGCGTTTCTCTTGATACCTCAATTGTGATCTCCTGTGTAGTGTAAATCCTGTTTTCATGTTCGACCTTAAGTGGTGGAATTTTTAAGGTACCATCTCTTTTGGGTATCAGGCTGTATATTGATGTGACAGATTTTGAATATTTACCGTTTATTATTGAGATATTGCTGCTGCTACTTTGAGAAACTATTGTAAAATCAGCTATTGTTGAAGTATCTGCCTCCCCTTCACCATCTTCAAATACCACGGAAAGGGTAATTGAGTCATTGACCGAGATTTGATTTCTGTCAACCTGTGCAGTAACAGTAAAGCAGAACCCTTTTACAGGCTCCTGTAAGGCAAACAACACCATACTTGCAATAATCAGCCTGAACAGCTTCATATTTATATTTGTCACAGATTTATAATCTATTGTTTGACAATACTTTAACATTTTACCAATCCTTTAACACTGGTTGCTCACTGTACGCAGGCATCATGGCACTGCCGGGTTTATCTTCAAGTCTATTAAGTAGATGCTGACGGCTCTGCTGATTCTCATCTTTTTTGTCAGCAGTCTGAGCTTCTTGTTTTTTTGCATCCTGTGGCTGTTGCTCTCCACTTTGTGCCTGATTTTCTTTATCTTGCTTTTGCTGCTGCTCCTGTTCATCTTGCTTTGACTTGTTCTGTTCCTGTTTATCTTTATCCTTCTTCTGCTGTTCCTTATCCTTATTATCTTTTTTATCCTGACTATCCTGATTCTGATTGTCTTTATTTTCTTGGTTATCTTTTTTATCCTGATCCTTTTTGTCTTGATCTTTCTTATCCTGCTCCTGCTTTTTCTGCTCCTCTATCTTTTTTTTCACAAAATCTATATTTTCCTTTGCCTCATTGTAAATCTGTGATGTCTTTGGAATCTGTTCAAACTCCTTAACAGCACCTTCAAGGTCTCCCATTCTATATTTTGTATTTCCAAGATTAAAAATGCTTTTGTCCCTTAACCCGTTATCTTTGGTTGTATCGTCTTTATTCTCTTTTTCAGCACTCTCTTTAGCCTTTGTAAAATTACTCAATGCAGATTCATAATCCTGCTTTTTATATGCCGCACTGCCAATATTATAATATAATTCAGGAAGTTCCGGGCGTTCAAGCTGGGCATCAATAAAGTTTTTCATTGAATCCTCGTATTTACCCTGCTGGTATGCTTCAATCCCTTTTTTCACACTGGATGAACTTCCTGCGTAGGCGAAATTGTGATTTAAAATAAGACTTATAAAAACAAGAATTAATATATTAATACTTTTCATAAACAGATACCCTAATAATATTTGAACGCCCAGAGCTAAAGCTCAGGGCTAATTTTTATTATCCCCCTAAAATCACTTGAACCATAAGCAAATTTCATGGCTTTTGCCTCATCTATCCCTAATTTACTATCTATTTTCGATCAGAAAATGCCATCTGTGCAATCAAAAGCAACACAGCAGGCAGAAGCAACCATTGAAATCTATCTTCCCAAACTTTCTTTTTACCACTTTGAAGGTTCTTCTTTTCCATATTTTTCTGAATCTCGTTTGTGTATATCTGATCTAAATCCATATCTCCGGCAACCGATTTGACATAAATACCATTGCCAACAGCAGCAATTTTACGCAAACCCTCATCATCAACCTTTGACATGATTATCTTGCCCTGATCATCTTTTTTAAAACCGCCGTTTGAATCTGGTATCGGAGCACCATCTGTCTGACCAACACCTATACAAAAAATTCTTACCCCTTTTTTTGCAGCTTCGGTTGCAATAGCCACCGGATCGCCGGTAGTGCTCTCTCCATCTGTAATTACAATAATTGCCTTTGAAGAATCAGAGCCTGTTTCAAATCCATTGATTGCGGTCTGAATCGCACCGCTTATGTCAGTTCCTCCCATTGGCAGATAGTCAGGATTCAGGGCGTTGAGGAATATGCTGAATCCTGAATGGTCAAGGGTTAATGGACATTGAAGAATAGCTGTACCTGAAAATGCAACAAGCCCTACTCTGTCAGAGTGCATCATGTTGAGAAGGTCGGTAATTTCCCGTTTTGCCTGCTCCAGTCTGGTGGGTTTTATGTCTGTTGCAAGCATACTTCTGGAGCAGTCCAGTGCAATCATAATATCAACACCCCTCTCTTTAACCTCTTCCCATCTGAATCCAACAAGTGGACCTGTCATGGAGAGCACCAGAAAAAAGAGCGAAAGAATGAGCAAAATACCCTTTAACCACTGCCGTCCAGGGCTGTAACCCGGAATCATTTTACTGATGAGGGCAGGAGAGATAAATCGTCTCACGATTCTTGCACGTTTGCGTGTGCCATACACCACAAACCCAAGTAGAATAGCTACAAGCCATATCAGATAAAAAATATTTAGATTTGAAAATTTCATTGGTTTCCTGAATATCCTTCACATCGTAGGGGACACCCGCTCAAATACAGGGGCTTAAACCTACATTTTTATCTAAGGTATCCTTATCAATCTTGTATTTGAAAGAATCACATAAGTTCCAAGCAGGGTGAGTGCTGATATTAAAAGCCATAAATAAAGTTCGTTGTATTCTGCCCATGATTTGACATCAACCTTTGTCTTTTCAAGGTTATCAATCATCTTATATATCTTTTGAAGAGTTGCTACATCTTCTGCTGCAAAGAAAGTTCCTTTGGTCATATCAGCCATTTTTTTCAGAGTCTCGTGGTCAATATCAACCTTTTGATAGACATATCTTTGACCAAAAACAGGATCATTGATTAAAAATGGTGCTTTCCCCTCTTTACCAACTCCAATTGTATATATTTTAACACCTCTTTCTGCTGCAACTGATGCAGCAGTTTCAGGGGCAAGCTCGCCGCTGTTACTGCTGCCGTCAGTCAGAAGAATAATTATATTTGATTTGCTTTTAATATCCTCAAGGCGTTTAAGAGAGATTCCAACAGCATCTCCAATTGCGGTACTTGGTCCGGCTGCCCCGATTTTGAGTTTATCCAGCACAAACGAAATGGTATTGTAATCACGAGTCAACGGCAGTTGCGTAAATGCTTGAGAGCCAAATACAACCATGCCAATTCTATCTCCTTCCCGTTTCATTATAAAGTCATTCACAACCCCTTTGACTGCATCAAGACGGGTGATAATGCTACCTTTACTTGAAAAATCAAGTGCTGACATTGATTCTGACAAATCTAAAGCAAGAATTATGTTTATACCCTCTGTAGTTACATCAGTCTTTTTAGTTCCCCACTGAGGACGGGCAAGGGCAACAATCATCAACGCCAGGGCAAGATATTTAAGAATTGGAAGGAGGCGAGCTAAGATAGTGGTAAATGAGGCTGCAATAGTAATAGATGACAAAGAGGATACATTGATTGACGTATGACTATTTTGTTCAATATATATTGGAATTTTTGATAAAGTGTTTGATAAAGAGCCTTTTGCTTTAACAAGATTTTTATCTCTGCGAATAAAAATAAGTACAGGAATAATCCCAAGTAAAATCAGAAACAACGGAGATGCAAAACGAAACATTTTTTATTTTTCACCTACATTTGAAGTTTGCGTCTTTAAATTTAGAGGGACTTGATTTAAAGTGCTTTGAGTGGTTGTTAACATTACAGAATCAATAAAGCTTATCACAAAACTCTCATCAGATTTCATCTGCTCAATATCAGGGATAACCGCTGCATACTTTACCATTGAAGCTGAGAGAAAGAACTCTTTTGCCGGTGATATTATTTTCTTTTCAATATCAAGAGTGTTGAAAGTTGCAATTATCTCTTGAGTCGTCATTTCAGG
>CAXNND010000076.1:0-7373 GCA_964203105.1 Desulfamplus sp. | reverse complement strand
GCATCAATGTATCCAAGCTCTGCTGCTTTATACGGATTTGCAAACTTTTCACGGTAATCATCAATCAGGTTTTTCCTTTCAGCCGCCGGATCTTCAGCATTCTTGATCTCGTTTCTGAAAATGATATTTACCGCCCCGGCTGCCCCCATGACAGCAATTTCAGCCGTGGGATAGGCAAGATTTATATCACCCCTGATATGTTTGGAACTCATCACGCAATATGCACCGCCGTAAGCCTTTCTTGTAATGATAGTAATACGTGGAACCGTGGCTTCACAGAATGCGTAAATCAGCTTTGCACCATGCTTGATAATCCCGCCATGCTCCTGATTGGTTCCTGGCAGAAATCCTGGAACATCCTCATAAATTATGAGCGGAATATTAAAGGCATCGCAGAAACGGACAAAACGGGCACCCTTGATCGATGCGTTGATGTCAAGGCAACCCGCCATTACCGACGGCTGATTTGCGATAATTCCAACAGATTTGCCCTCAACCCTTGCAAAACCCACAACAATATTTTTTCCATAATGCTCCTGAACCTCAAAGAAATAGTTGTCGTCCATACTTGAGGTTATGACATTACGTATATCGTATGGTTGATTCGGGTCAGCAGGCACTATGTCTCTGAGATTCTCATCAATCCGCATGGGATCGTCATCAGTTTCCTTGATTGATGCCTCTTCCATGTTGTTCTGCGGCAAAAAGCTCATCAACTCTCTGATTTTTTCAAGACACACCTTGTCATCAGGTGCTGCAAAATGGGCAACACCGCTGACCGAGTTATGAGCCATTGCCCCACCAAGCTCCTCTTTGCCCACAACTTCTCCGGTCACGGATTTGATAACTTCGGGTCCTGTGATAAACATGTGGCTTGTATTTTCGACCATGAAAATCCAGTCTGTCAATGCTGGTGAATAGACAGCACCTCCTGCTGATGGTCCCATGATTGCGGTAATCTGTGGAACTACTCCTGATGCCAGTACATTCTGGAGAAAAATATCAGCGTAACCTGCAAGACTGTTTACACCCTCCTGAATACGTGCTCCTCCTGAATCTGACAGACCGATTACCGGTGCACCTACCTTCATTGCCATTTTCATAACCTTGCATATTTTTTCGGAATGGGCAAGTGATAGCGAACCACCAAGAACTGTAAAATCCTGGGCAAATACAAATGCCTGCTTTCCATGGATAAGCCCGTAACCGGTAATAACACCATCTCCGGGAAATTTCTGCTCCTCCATTCCAAAATCGGTGCAGCGATGGGCTTTGAAGCGGTCAATCTCTACAAAAGAGCCTTTGTCCAGAAGGAGGTATATTCTCTCTCTGGCAGTTAACTTGCCTGCTTCATGCTGTTTTATTATCCGATCTGCCCCTCCCCCTTCTGTAGCCTCTCTGTTTTTCTGATCGAGCTTGTCTAATAGCTCTTTGATTTCCATGTGTTCTCCTTAAATCATGTTGTTTGTTGATGATCTCTGTTAATAATGCTGGTAGTCTTTTCTGATGGTGTACGGGGAGGAAGGGGTTTAAAGGCATCCGAGCAAACCCTGATAGAACCCCCTCAAGCCCTTATATAACATTTGGAGTTATTCTAAAGCACAAAATTATAAATCTGTCGATAGAAATTTTACTGATTCAGAATTTTGATTATGATACAAAAACAGTTACATATTCGCATTGCCTCTATTGAGATCATTTTGATTGACTGAAAAGGCAAGAATATCGTAAATTGCCTCAATTTACAGGTTTGTAAATTTATTAACTCATAAGAAAAACAGACAGATTACCATCAGCCTGTTAAACATGAACTTGCTTAGAATTATTAAACATCAACTCATTAAAGACAAAAAGGGGTAGGAAATGAACTTGTTTAAGCGTATTGGACTTTTGTCCTTGTGTATGATTTTTGTATTTGGTATCACCTTTCAATCTGTATCCGGTGTTGCATCTGGAGAGGATAAAAAGTTGAAAGCCGGTTTTGTCTATGTTGGACCTGTTGGGGATTATGGCTTCTCTCATGCCCATGATCAGGGCAGAAAGTTTGCAGAGTCAAAACTTCCCTGGCTTCAGACAGTTATTGTTGAGTCAGTTACAGATGCAGACTGCACAAGGATCATTGATCGTTTAATTCAGGAGCAAAAATGTGATGTGGTATTTACCACAAGTTTTGGTTACATGGATGCAACCATCGCAGCGGGACAAAAATATCCTGACAAAAAATTTATGCACTGTTCAGGCTTCAAAAATCTTCCCAATGTTGGAACCTATTTTGGCGACCTCTACCAGATGTATTATCTCAATGGTTTGATGGCAGGTGCTCTGACCAAAAGCAATAAAGTTGGTTATGTGGCAGCATTTCCGATTCCTGAACTTGTCCGTCACATAAACGCATTTGCACTTGGTATCAAGGCTGTAAACCCCAAAGCATCGGTTGATGTAAGGTGGACTTATGCATGGTATGGACCAGATAAGGCAAAAGAGGCAGCAGAATCTTTGATTGCCGAAGGTTGTGATGCCTTGGCATTTACAGAAGACACACCTGCTGTTATTGAAGTTGGTCAGGATCATACAGAAAAGGGAAAACAGATATACACCTTCAGCCATTACAGCCCTATGCAGCCTTATGGAAAGGATTCTGTCGTATCAGGACAGTTGATGAACTGGGGTGGTATGTATGTAAAGGCTCTTGAGGATATCCATAATAACAAATGGACAAACGCTGATATGTGGTGGCTTGCGGCTGAAGGAGCTGCCCTTTTGGGTGGCAGCTTTGAGGAGATCATAAATTCCAAGTTTATAAAAGAGCTTAAGGCAGTTAAAACCAAAGCCCCTGATTTTGGAGAACTTACAGTGTATGACCTTGTGTTGAAACGATACGGACAGATGCAAAAAGGTATTGAGGCTTTTGATCCCTATCAGGGTCCAATCAAGGACAATACAGGTAAAGAGCGTGTAAAGGCGGGCAAGCGTGCTTCAAAGCAGGATATGTTGAGCATAATGTACTATGTGGATAATGTTAAGGGGACAATCCCCAAATAACCATCACATCTTTAATAAATGGTTATCGCGTTCTGAATCGCTGAATGTCACAGTCTGAATCACGGATTAGCACAGATTAAAATATTTGACGGATAAAAAAATCCGTCAAATCCATCCAATCAGGTTAATACGTGATTCAGAAGGATTAAATACAAAACAATTATGAGAAAAATCCAGACACTTGAAATGGTAAATATCTCCAAATCATTTCAAGGCAATTTTGCAAATAAAGATATAAATCTTCACATAAATTCCGGTGAGATTCTTGGACTTCTTGGTGAGAATGGAGCCGGTAAAACCACCCTGATGAACATTCTCTATGGACTTTACCAGCCAGATTCCGGAGAGATAAGAATCAATGAAAACATCGTTAAAATCAACTCACCCATAGACTCCATACATCACGGTATTGGCATGGTGCACCAGCATTTCATGCTCATACAGAACCACTCTGTTATTGAAAATATCGCCCTTGGATATGAACAGACACCATTCTTTTTTCCAAAAATAAGAATACACGACAAGGTGGTCGATTTTTCCAAAAAATTCAACTTTGCCATTGAGCCGTATAAAAAGGTGTGGCAGTTGTCAGCAGGAGAGCAGCAGCGTGTTGAGATTATAAAGGCACTGCTAAATGGTGCTGATCTTCTGATCCTGGATGAACCGACATCGGTTCTTACCCCGCAGGAGATAAAGGAGCTGTTCAGAATCCTCAATGATATGAAGGCACAGGGGCACATGGTGATTCTGATCAGCCACAAATTAGATGAGATCATGGATATATGCGACAGGGTAACAGTGCTTCAGAAGGGACGAATTGCAGGTCATGCTGACACTGCCAATATGGACAAGAGATCGCTTGCAAGGATGATGATTGGCAGGGAGGTTCTGTTTAATGTCAACCGTGAACCATTGCCAAGAGGGGAGCAGGTTCTAAAGGTTTCCAATCTACATGTTGTCGGTGATAAAGGAATTTCTGCTGTAAAAGACGTCTCGTTTGATGTCTATGCAAACGAGATATTTGGTATTGCAGGGGTTGCTGGCAACGGGCAGAAAGAACTTGCAGAGGCAATAACAGGAATCAGACCTGTTAAATCAGGATATGTATTTGCGGGTAAAAAAAACATCACCAATATGTCTCCAAGAAGAATTTACGACCATGGAGTCTCCCATGTCCCGGAAGAGCGGATTAAATTTGGCATTGCTCCGGGACTTTTCCTTTACGATAATGCGATTTTAAAACAGCATCACCTTGAAAAATTTTCCAAAAATATCTTTTTGGAGTATGGCAGGATCAAAAAGCACACCCGATCTCTTGTGGATAGTTACAAGGTCGCCACCCACTCAATAGATGTCCAGATTAGAAACCTTTCCGGTGGCAATATCCAGAAGCTGATTCTTGGACGGGAGATAAGCGAAAAACCATCCCTTCTTGTGGCTTCTCACCCGACCTATGGACTTGATGTCGGAGCAACCGAGTATCTTCGTGAACAGTTGCTCAAAAGAAGGCGTGAAGGAGGTGCAGTGCTTCTTTTTTCCGAGGATTTAGATGAGATTTTTGAACTGTGCGACAGAATTGCAGTGATGTTCCAGGGCGAATTTACAGGAGTTCTTGACTCGTCAGACAAGGATAAACTTGCAGATATCGGCTTGATGATGGCAGGGGCTGTACGTTATTGAAAAGCTGTTAATCGCCAATAGTGTCTGTTTTAGGCACTGACTACAATTTAAGGATTAATAGAGACAAAATGTTAAAATTGACTGTGTATGACAGAGATTCGATAACCCCATTTCGATCTCTTATGACCAATATCGGATCTCTGGCTGCATCACTTTTTGCCATTGGTATTGTTTTTTTTCTGTGCGGTGTCAATCCTTTTTATGCCATTGGCAAAATATTTACCGGCTCATTTGGCTCAATGTATGGAGTCAAGGAGACAATAACAAAGGCGATTCCCCTGATACTTATCGGCGGCGGACTTGCACTTGCATTCAGGGCAAAGTTCTGGAATATCGGTGCTGAGGGGCAGCTTTTGATGGGTGCACTTATGGGAACATGGGTAGGACTTGCATGGGGTTCTCTCCTGCCATCCTTTCTGCTTATTCCGCTCATGTTTGCAGCAGGGTTTGCGGGCGGGGCGATTTTAGGACTCATTCCTGCGATACTGAAGATAAGGTTCTCAATCAATGAGGTTATATCAACCCTGATGCTCAATTACATCTGTGCCGAACTTATTACCATGCTGATTGTTGGACCATGGAAGGGAAACACCCGCTTTGGATTTCCAGGTACAAACAACCTCAACGATGCTGCACTTCTTGGAGTTATGCCTGGTTCAAGAATACACTACGTTACGCTGATTATTGCCATTATCTCTGTTGTTATCCTCTCGATTATTGTCTATCGAACACGATTTGGATACGAGGTGAGAGTTATTGGCGAAAATCCCGAGGCTGGCAAATATGCAGGTATAGATTTTTTCAGAACCACACTTGTAATCATGACTTTAAGCGGAGGGCTTGCAGGTATCGCAGGTGTGGGTGAGCTTGCAGGCATCCACCACTATCTTGGATATCCTGCATCAATATCTTCCGGCTATGGATTTACGGCAATTATTGTGGCATGGCTTGCCAAACTCAACCCCCTTTACGTCATAGTTTCAGCTCTTTTCTTTGCCGGTATTCTTGTGGGTGGCGATGCAATTCAGATATCCTTGGGATTACCTGGAGCAACGGTTCAGCTTGTAAACGGGATTCTGCTGGTATGTCTTATCATGGGGGACTATTTTTTGAAAAACAAGGTTGTTGTAACTATAGCCAACAAAACCGTTGAGACAATATCGCCTTATATAGCAAAATCTTCTTCAAGTAGCTCCACAGAGAGTTGACACCATGCCCATACCAGACAGAATCAAGCAGTTGGTTGACACTTTCCATGCTAATCTCGATAGCTACAAGAGAGGCGTTTACAATGAGACACAGGCAAGACGTGAATTCATAGACCCTTTTTTTGAAGAGCTTGGCTGGGACATTACCAATAAACATGGCTATGCGGAGGCTTATAAAGATGTAATCCATGAGGATGCCATCAAAATCGGCGGGGTTACAAAAGCCCCTGACTACTGTTTTAGGATCGGCGGAATCCGCAAATTCTTTCTTGAGGCAAAAAAACCGTCAGTCAACATAAAAGATGATATACATCCTGCATATCAGTTGCGAAGATATGGCTGGAGTGCAAAACTTCCCCTGAGTATTCTGACAGACTTTGAAGAGTTTGCAGTCTATGACTGCCGCATAAAACCTGCTAAAACCGACAAGGCATCACACTCTCGAACACTCTACATAAAATATACCGAGTATGAGGATCGTTGGGACGAAATCAGCAGTATATTTTCACGAGAGGCAATTCTTAAAGGAGCGTTTGACAAATATGCAGACTCCTGCAACCGAAAGGGTAAAAAGGGAACTACAGAGGTTGATGCGGCGTTTTTGCAGGAAATCGAGCGTTGGAGAGACCTTTTAGCCAGAAATATAGCTCTGAGAAATCCCGACCTTTCCCAGAGAGAACTCAATTTTTCAGTTCAGCAGACAATTGACAGAATCGTATTCCTGAGAATATGCGAAGACAGGGGAATTGAACCCTATGGGCAGTTGATGGAGCTGCAGAAAGATCGAAAAGTTCAGAGTTCTAAATCAGATAACAGGCAATCGGATAACGATCAAACCATTTACCAGCGGCTCTTTGAAATGTTCAGGGATGCAGATGACAAATACAACTCTGGGCTATTCCATTTCAAGCGGGAAAAAAATCACGATAACTTTGACAGCCTTACACCCAAACTGACTATTGATGACAGCGTATTAAAAGATATTTTCCAAAATCTTTATTACCCGGACAGCCCCTATGAGTTTGCAGTTCTGCCTGCCGATATACTTGGGCAGGTGTACGAAAAGTTTCTTGGCAAGGTTATCCGTCTGACACCAAAGCATCAGGCAGTAGTTGAAGAGAAGCCTGAAGTGAGAAAAGCCGGCGGAGTCTATTACACCCCGACCTACATTGTTGATTATATTGTGAGAAATACGGTGGGGAAACTTCTTGAAGGAAAAAAGGCTGGTGGAACAAAAGGCGGTTCGGGTAATCTCAAAATTTTGGACCCTGCCTGCGGTTCTGGCTCTTTTCTGATTGGAACGTATCAGTTCTTGCTTGACTGGCATCTTGGGCAATATCTCAATGACAACCCTGAAAAACGGGCAAAAGGTAAAAACCCCGTTATTTATCAGTCAGATAAAGGAGATTGGCGTCTGACAACGGACGAGCGTAAACGGATTCT